>CAZGAW010000053.1:0-32813 GCA_964523645.1 uncultured bacterium
GTTTTAGACCTACTGTTGAGTTAACATTGCCTTGATGTCTTCGGGTAACTGAATATCATTTTTCTGCTCAAAATCCTTAACGCTTTCGTAATCATTGTGAAATGAAGCTACAATATCTATTCCCATGTCCTTTGCGGTAATTAGATCTGCTTTGGCTTTCTCCCATTTTCGTAGGTGTAGCAATGCTTCGCCACGATTGCTATAGAATCCAGCGAAGCTTGGTTCCAGTTTTATCGCCATGTTATAGTTTTGGATAACTCTGTCAAAATCGCCCTTGCGAAGGTAAACAGTACCGAGGTTGGAATAGGCTTTTGCATCATTGGGATCCAGTTCTATAACCGTATTAAAGTCTTGGATGGCCCTATCAAAATTGCCTTCGCTATAGTAAGCAATACCGCGATTATTATAGGCTTCAAGAAAATCGGATTTGAGTTCTATGGCCTTACGGTAATCCTTGATGGCTCTATCAAAATCACCCATGCGATAGTAAACGATACCACTATTATTATACGCTGAAGCATAATCTGGTTTGAGTTTTATTGCCGTGTTATAGTCTCGGATGGCTCTGTCAAAATCACCTGCATCGGCGTAAACAGAACCCCGATTGTTATAGCCTTCGGGAAAATCAGGCTTCAGTTCCAATGCCTCAGTATAATGGACAATGGCCCGTTCATACCACTTCAGTTTTTCGTCCCAGCTCTGCACTGTGTCTGCTCTCTTTCGACAGGTTTTCCCTCTATGAAACTGTGTGTAGGCACTCTTATGCATGTTCCAGTTTCTAATGAAACCGTGAAGGTCATTGTGGATGATTTCTGTGGAGATGCCGTGGGACTTTCGAAGATATGCCAGCATCGGCAATTTAAGGTCGGCCGGGATAGTGATTACCTCGTCTGGGCTGATAAAGCCCTTCGGCGGTTGAATGAATACTATTTTTTGAGCAATAATACGCTGCTTCGGCTCGTGTGGTTGTTTAAGGTAGCCCACTACTGAATCTCTTTTTTGTAAAATGACCCTGCCATCTTCAGTGGGTGCGCCGTCGCAAGCAAAGAAAAGCGCGATGTGGGAATCAGTTGTAAATTCAATGAGATTGGTAATGCCTCCGTGGTAGTGGAGTTCAACCAAGATTTCAAGTTCATCCGTTTTTTCGGTATATTTCCTTGCTTCGTCCAGAATTTCTTTTTGGACGAATTCTATGTCAAAATCGTCTGCTTCAATATCGTACTCATACTGGCGATAGAGACTCGACACGACTTTCCCATAGAATCTGCTTTCTCCTCGGAAGATGTAGTCTCCATCAACAGATTTTTCGGCTATTTCACAGATTTTTTGCAAGACGCTACTGAGTTCATTCTGGGGGTCGGATTGAGTGTTCATTCCTTTTTCTCCATACGGGTACTGGTGTTCAGTGTTAAAGTGATGCTCCACTTACCTAAGAATGTTAACAGAACTTTAGACACTATGCATCCTCTCGACTCAGAACTTCCGTTTCTTCAGATGAAGGTGGTTTCGGATCCCATTGGATACCTGTACGTTCCGCAACAATGTTTTCGGCTGCAGCCTTCGCGCTACCGTCTATTACCTTGGATTTGGATAGATATTTTTGAAAATTGGCAATAGCTTCCTGTTGATTCTCAAGTTCAATCGCGCAAAATTTTCTGTTTCTCGACGGGACATGGGTTTTATACGCGAAGTAGAAATCCCATTTCCTACCATTAGTTGCAATGCCGAGATCTACACCCTCTTGAAAGATATAACGGGCTATCTGGTCCTGAGGCTCCTCCATTTCAATATTGGCACTCCATCGCTTGCACTCAACCAATACCAGCGGTTCTCCTTCATTCTGTAAAGCATAGTCAACTTTGTTACCATTTCCAACTCGGAATTCCGGGAAAACTTCCAATGTGTCTATATTTGCATAGTTCCACCCTAAGGCTGTGAGAATCGGCAATACCACAAACTGCTTGGTCGCGGTTTCGTCAAAGTCCCTGTCTCCAATCTTTCCTGTAAATTTTACAATATTGGAAATAGTTTGTGTTAACTGATCGGCGTTGTCTTGTTCCCGCATATTTTCCTTGCTTGCCCCTCAGTTCACCTAACGCTATTAACATCCCTATCGGGTAGCGGAGGTTGCGAAGGCGGATGGGTGTCCATTTTCAAGAAAAGTGATTAAGGGCTGTTCTCAAGTGTCTCTATTGAAAACTTAAATCCGAGTCCATGCAGAATCGCACCGACTGTCTCGAATGTCTTAAATTAAATTGCAACGCCGCGTGTTCAGAGAAGACTTCGTGAAGTTCCTCGCGACTGACTTTGAGCTGCGGCTCTAACTTTGATAGTCCGCCTTGCGCGTTTACGACATCTCTGAGGGCAAGTAAAAACGCTTCAATGTTCCTATCTGCCTCATATTCCTCCAGGGCTATGGATAGATACTCCTTGGCATACATCGGATCTGTTAATCTGACCTTTAGTTCCTCTTCGTAATTTCTATATTTTCTCATGACATCAACTCCCTAAAATGCTGCCAGTAGCGTTTCGCTCTCGCAATATCCCGTCGCTGCGAAGTTTTATCGCCGCCCGTTATCTCAAGTTAACTTACACAACACAGAACACCCTCCTGAATTAGCGTATCACAACAAGTGACCAAATGTCAAGTGGGAAATCGCGATTAGAAGATCCCTCCTACGGGGGAATTGGATGACAGACGTAGGTCCCGAATGGGCATAAATTTCACGAATACGCGAAGATGTGATATACTGCAACCAACTGCAATCCAAGCATCAGAGGTAAAAAATCATGTTCCCAACGATTGAAGCGAAGACACAACTCCAAACGCCGCCAACATGGGCTGTGCTTGAACGTCAACTCATCGACGCAATGAACGCCGCAGCACCAGAAGTCTTGGAGAGATACACGCGTCCGGATGGAACACTGTTCTGGCCGACACACCCAGATTTTCAGAGTATAGACGGACTCGACGATGCCTACGAGAGTTTCCATAACTGGTCGCTCTTTTACATGCTCGGCGGCGATGCGCGGTTCCTGACTGACGCGGACACGGAATTCGATATCATTACAAAAGATATGGCGCGATATGGGACAGGGCACGGTTATCCGATGGTGGTTAAAGAATACCAGCCGGGTTACGACTGGTTTCATCAAGGCGAAGGGAACTACCTCTTTTACATGCTCTGCATGGCGGATCCATCGAACCCGAAGCACATTGAACGGGCAAAACGGTTCGCAGGATTTTTCATGAATGAAGACCCGGAGGCACAGAACTATGACCCGCAGCACAAAATCATCAAGTGTGCGATGAACGGCAGCAAAGGACCCGCATTTTGGGCTTTTAGTGGACACCCGTACTACCCTTGGGACGGCTACAACATGCCATTTTACGATATACCAGGAGGCACGAGCCATGAAGCCGTCAGGGAAGATGAAGCGTTGCGTGCGCGTATGGGACGGATACACCATGAACGTCAAGGCGTGGGAGACACGGTTGTTAATCTCGCTGCAACGACCCTTGCTACGAATGCGTACCTGCTGACAGGCGAAGAGAAATACAGGGCATGGGTTCAGGAATACGTCGATGCATGGATCGCGCGTACTGAGGCAAATGGCGGGATTGTGCCAGATAACGTCGGACTCTCAGGAGAGATCGGCGAGCATATCGATGGAAAATGGTACGGTTCTTACTACGGCTGGAGCTGGCCCCACGGGTGGCACAGCGTCGGGCAAGCGGTAGGCATCGCTGCGCAAAACGCCATGTTGCTCTGGCGGGACCCTGTGTATCTCGACTTTCCACGTTCGCAAATTGACGTTTTAATTGAAAGAGGGATTGAAAAGAACGATCAACTCTACGTCCCGCAGAAGTATGGCGATCCGGGTAAAATCAACTATGTGCCGGGTGCTTGGTTACAATACCCGATTACAAACGCGGACGGCACTGCTTTGGAAGTGGACGGTTGGTTTGAGTTCATGCCGATGCATCCATCGGATGTTGCGCATTTATGGGCAATGTCAATGGCATCTGCGGATCAGGAACGTGCGAAGAAAATCGCCAAAAGGACAGGATCGAAATTCGACATTAACGCGTGGCATCATATCAAGGACAGCGGCGGACACGACGGCGGATGGCTTGCGTATATGCGTGGCGAATATCCCGAATACCCCGAAACAATCCTCAATCACAACCTCTCCCAAGTCGAGGCACGTCTCGCCTTCATGGCTGACGATGATGAAGACCCGGCATCATACGGAGATGCCTATTTCCAGCGACGCAATCCAATCACCTGCGAAGGATTGGTTCAACTGACGTGTGGCGGTCCGCTACCGCATTATAACGGCGGCTTGTTCGTGACACGGGTACGGCACTTTGATCCGCAGCAAAAGCGACCGGGACTTCCACCGGATGTCGGTGCGTTGGTTACCAAAATGACGGCGGATACCGCCGAACTGCAGCTTGTCAATCTCAACACAACAGAATCGCGGGAGGTCGTTGTGCAAGCGGGCGCGATGGGTAAACACAACTTTACTTCCGTGAATGTTATCAATGGGCAAAGTAGGCACACCGTTTCGGTCAACGGAATGTATCTCCACGTCCAATTGCCACCCTATACACAAATCGATTTAGAATTAGGGATGCACCGCTTTGTCAATGCGCCGTCGTATAAGCATCCGTGGTAAAAATCGATTGGGCGAGTTGGTGCGGTTGGAAAACCGCACCGACCTTATTGGAGGGATTCGGCAAGATTAAGACCTCACCAGCACAGGAATATAAAAGTTATGCCCAGCGTTCAACGACGACTTTCTTTTGCGTAAAGAAATCAACAGCATCCCAACTCTGACCGTGGAGGTCACCGAAGAAACTATCTTTCCAACCGCTGAAGGGGAAGAACGCCATCGGTGCAGCGACACCGATGTTAATGCCGATATTGCCGATCTCTGCCTCATAGCGGAATTTACGGGCAGACGCACCACTACTCGTAAAGAGACACGCCATGTTGCCATAACGTCCACCATTGATGAGCGCAATCGCCTCGTCAATCGTTTCAACATGGATCAGCCCTAAAACGGGTCCGAAAATCTCGGTTCCGGCGATTTCACCTTGTGGGTTCAAGTCATTGAGGACTGTCGGTCGAATAAAATTGCCGTTTTCACCGCCGGAGATACTCGGATACCGACCATCAACAAGGAGTTGCGCGCCTTCATCAGCACCCGCTTGAATAAGTCCTTCAATTCGGCTTTGACTTTCCGAAGTGATGACGGGCCCCATCTCGACACCCTCTTCCAACCCATTTCCGACAACCCGATCAGTGGCAGTGTCGGCAATGGCTTCTGTGAACCAGCCCCGTGCTTCACCAACAGTGAAGGCGAGAGAGGCCGCAAGGCACCGTTGTCCAGCACACCCGAACGCGCTCTCGGCTGTCGCATTGACAGTAAACTGCGGATCAGCATCTGGAAGGACAATCAGTGGATTTTTCGCACCGCCTTGACACTGGACCCGCTTGCCGTTTGCAGCCGCTTTCGCATAGATTTCCTTAGCAGTCGCAGTCGCACCGACGAAACTGATGCCTCGGATGTCAGGATGCGTCAAGAGCGCATCTACGGTTTCACGTCCACCATTCACAAGGTTGACAACGCCTTTCGGCAGCCCTGTCTGTTCCAGCAGCTGAAACACCTTCTGCATCGTGATCGGTACTTTTTCGGAGGGTTTGACGATGTAAGTATTACCGCAAGCAATCGCATAAGGCAGAAACCAGAAGGTAATCATTCCCGGAAAGTTGAAAGGTGCGATTGCGGCGCACACCCCAACGGGTTGACGAATCATAAATTCGTCAATTCCGGTAGCAATGTCCTCAAGGTTCGTGCCTTGCATGAGCGTCGGGATACCACAGGCGACCTCAACATTCTCGATGGCACGTCGCATTTCACCCTTCGCTTCGTCAAGCGTCTTACCACATTCCAGGGTAATCGTCCTGGCGATGTCGTCCAAGTTCTCCTCTAAAAGATTTTTCAAGGCAAAAAGGTATTGGACGCGTTGGACGGGTGGGGTGCGTCGCCATTCATGGAGCGCATCAGCGGCGGCTGTCGCTGCATGATGTACCTCTTCCGCGGGTGAAAGCGGCACTTGGGTGAGGACTTCCCCTGTCGCTGGGTTCGTAACATCAAGCAGTTCCGCCGCCTCAGATGTTTGCCATGTGTTATTAACGTAGTTCGGTAGTGGCGTTTGCACACCGGTCACCGCTTGCGAGCCGTTTTTAAGAAGACTCACATCAGCCATCGGATTTCCTCCTTAGTTTTGCTTTGCGAAGAGTTCAAGCACCTTCAATTGTTCCATAGCGGCGACGATCTGCGGATCGTGCTCCAATTCATCACGATCATTTTCTGTAGCCTCAGCAAGGGCGTATTTAACACCGATATCGCTAAGCACAATCTGTTCTTCAGCCAGGACATCGCCCAAGCGTTGGTAGCTTCGCCGTAGTTTTGCAGCGTGTCGGTCATCGCGCGAAGCATTTTCAGCAGTTGCGAGTTTTGTCAATACATCATCGCCATTCTCTTCTATGAAGGTTTTGAGTGACTCGTGATCGCGGAGTTTCAATTGCATATTTCGTTCAGCGCGGCTGAACCATGCGGATTCCACATCCGGGAGAATACCGACTTTGTCAATATCGACCCCGTTCGGCGTAAAGTAACGCGCGACGGTTAATTTCACAGCCGCTTTTGAATTGCTAAGTGGAAACACACGTTGAACCGATGCCTTCCCGAAAGTTTTGTCGCCCATCACAAGCCCGCGTCCGTGGTCTTTGATAGCACCAGCGACGATCTCAGAGGCACTCGCACTCCCGCTATCAACGAGTACAACCAGCGGAAAGTGCTCTCTTTTTTTCCCTTTCGCCTTGAAGTCCTCGCGCGCTTCAATGCCTTTACTGTAAACAACAAGCTGCCCTGGTGCGAGGAAATCACTGGCGATATCAACGGCTGAAGTGAGTAAACCCCCGGGATTTACGCGGAGGTCGAGAATGACACCGCGGACATTTTGCGCCTTGAAGTCCACAAAGGCGTTATCTACGTCGTTCGCTGTCGTATCAAGAAATTGATTGATTTTGATATAGCCGATCTTGTCTCCGATAATATTCTGTTCGACGCTCGGAATCCGAATGACTTCACGCGTGACAGTGACCTCAACAGGACGGTTATCGCTCTTACTCACGACCGTAATAGAGACTGAAGTTCCGGGTTCACCTCGCAATTGGTCAACCGCCTCGCTCAACGTCATTACTGCTGTCGATTCACCTTCAATATGACTAATAACATCTCCACTTTGCAAGCCAGCCAATGCAGCAGGACTCCCCTTAAAAGGCGTAACCACCGTCAACATATCTTCCCGAATCCCGATTAACATCCCGAGCCCCCCGTACTTGCCACGGTTCTGGGTTCGAAACTCGCCAAGGTCGGCAATGTATTGGCTGTAGGGGTCCAATTTGCGCAGCATGCCGTTGATAGCACCCTCTACAAGTTCTTTAGAATCCGGCGTCTCAAGATACGCCTGGTTGATATAAGCGAGAATCTCTGAGAAAAGCGCGAGATTTTCTACCAGTTCATCATCACCCGTTTCCTCCGAACTCCAACTCAGTGGTAGCAGCGCGCCGATCAGAAATATTGATAATAAAATACAAAAACAGGTTTTGGGCAAAGTTCGCGATCCAAAACCGACTGTTAAAGGTCTCATTTTTTATTTTCTCCTTTCGTTCCGTATAAGTTCCTAAACCACTCACCATCTTTACGAAACCCCGCCCAAACGAAGTGGAAGGGTGTGGAGAGGTTTGCTTGGGCGTTTCTTTAGAGCGAAAACTTAATAATTGAAAATTTGTGCAAGTTTTGTTAGTAAAAATAGTTTCGCAGCCTTTGGATACCCGGAATCCGAAAAGCGATAAAGGCCGCGACTGCACAATAAAGCAGGTCAATACGACTCATCCGTGCCTGCATCAGTTCCCAAACAGACTGCCCTTTAAACAGCGTTGTCGCAATGGGCATCGCTTGTTCCAATGTCATGTTATTTTCTTGACGCAATTGCTCGGCGATTTGTGCAACGGCATTCCACTGGACATCCAGATATTTTCCGATAAAAATACCGAGTATCGCGAAAAATGCAGCGGCTACACTCACAACACGCCACATTGTCCCTGCATCACGTTCAAGGCTACGGCTGCTTGTAAAGAGCATGCCTGCGCCAGTGAATACACCAATACCGATGGCAATAAATCCTGCGGTGTGCCCGGTCCACTGGATATACTTTGCCCAAAGCACACCTCCTACTATCGCACCAAGGAGTCCGCCGAACGGAGCTACTAAAGCGTTCATTATGCAACCACTCCATCTGTCTCAATTTTCGGTTTTTGTTGGTGATGATCCGTATTCTGCTCGAACGTATAAGCAACTCGAAGGACTTTATCCTCAGCGAAAGGTGCCCCAAGAAGTTGTAACCCAACCGGTAATCCGCTACCTGCTAAACCACAAGGCACAGAAATACCGGGCAATCCAGCGTGACTCGCAGGTGTTGTCATCACATCGGCCAGATACATTTGCAACGGATCAGCGGTCCGTTCACCTATCTTGAATGCCGGTGTAGGCGAAGTAGGCGTTGCAATAACGTCAACTTTCTCAAATGCGGCATCAAAATCAGATTTGATAAGCGTCCGCACCTTCTGCGCTTTTCGATAATAAGCATCTTGATAGCCTGCACTCAGGGCAAAGGTACCGATCATAATCCGACGCTTTACCTCCTCGCCGAAGCCTTCACTCCGCGTCCTTTTATACATATTAATCAGGTCTTCTGGATTTTCGTTCCGGTGACCGTAGCGAACCCCGTCATATCTTGCGAGGTTCGCACTCGCTTCAGCAGGAGCGATAATGTAGTACGTCGCAATGGCATATTCCGTATGCGGCAAAGAAATTTCCGCAACCGTCGCACCGAGGGATTCCAGAACAGCAATGGCAGTGTGTACCCGATCGGCAATTTCTGTGTCTAACGCTGGTGTAAAATACTCTTGCGGGATACCAATTCTCAAGCCTTCCACGTCGTTAATGAGGCTCTGTGTAAAATCAGGTACGGGTACATCAACAGAGGTGGCATCCATGGCATCACTTCCACAGATGGCGTTGAGTAGTAGGGCACAATCGGTAACATCTTTGGTAAAGGGACCGATCTGGTCGAGTGAGGAAGCAAATGCAACTAACCCGTAACGAGAAACTCGTCCATACGTCGGTTTCATTCCGACAACGCCACAGAGTGCCGCGGGTTGGCGTATCGAACCACCAGTATCTGAACCCAACGAACAGATAGCCGTATCCGCAGATACGACGGCAGCAGAACCCCCACTGGAACCGCCGGGGATCGTGTCCAAATCCCATGGGTTGTGTGTAATCTGATATGCCGAGTTCTCAGTAGAAGACCCCATGGCAAACTCATCCATGTTCGTTTTACCAAGCATAACAACGCCTTGTTCGTGGAGTTTCGTCATAACGGTCGCGTCGTAAGGCGGCACGAAGGTTTCAAGGATTTTAGAGGCACACGTTGTGCGGACCCCTTTTGTGCATATTACATCTTTAATCGCAATCGGGATACCCGCCAGGGTCGGCATATCGTCCCCATTTTGAAATCCGGTATCGGCACGATTCGCCTGTTCCAAGGCGAGGTCTTTTGTGAGCGTCAGGTACCCTTTGACGTGAGGTTCCACTTCAACGATACGCGCATAGACAGATTCGGTGAGTTCCACAGCAGTGATCTCACGCGCTTTGAGTTTCTCATGTAGGACATGTGCCGTCAATTCGTAAAACGACATTCAGTTTTCCTTATTCTAAGAGTTGTCAGTTGTCGATTATCAGTTACAAGAGGCTTCTGTTAAACGGACACCTCTTATCCGATGACTGAAAACTGACGACTGAAAACTATTTTAGTGACTGCGGTCAACCACTCTCGGAACGCCGAAATATCCCTCTTCAGGTTCAGGGGCGTTCGTAAGCACCTCTTCGCGCGGATATGAGGGTTTAACGACATCCGGCTTAGCAACGTGAGATGCATCAGTTTCTGAACCCAAGATAAAAATCTGGTGCGGATGGATGTGTGATGTCGGCGGGACATCATCTGTCTCCAACTCATTTAATTTCCCGATATAGTCCAGAATTCTGGCAAGCTGCTCGGTGAAGTGTTCCGTCTCTGCTTCGTTAAATTCAAGGCGCGCCAAATTTGCGACATGGCGTACGCCTTCGGTGGTAATCGTGGTTTCCATTTTCTCGTATTTTATCTCCTCGCTAATAATCAGATATTGTTAACGAAGTCAGTGATGGGTCAAGTTGTTTTGTCATACCCGAACGACTAAATCGAATGGTGACATAGACACCGCGTCCCGATCTACTGATTTTTGTTATTTTACCCCTTCCGAATTGCGGATGGAGAACAATCTGGTCAACGTGGTAATCGACTTGATCTTCTTCAGGAACTATTTCATACAACCCCGCTGATTGCCGGAATGGAGAGCGGTAGCGATCAACGTGCTTGATGAGATGTTCCGGGATTTCGGAGATAAAACGCGATTGAACGCGATATTCTGTCTCTCGAAACGTTCTCCGTGATCTGGCATGTGAAAGATATAACTGCTCCATCGCTCGCGTGATGCCGACGTAACAGAGCCTACGCTCTTCCTCCAATTCCGCTTCGGTATCAAGGGAGCGTCCGTGCGGTAGATACCCCTCCTCCATACCGACGATGAAAACGAAGGGGAATTCCAAGCCCTTCGCACTGTGCAAGGTCATCAACGTCACCATATCGGTGGTGTCGGTCTCCATAGTATCTATATCAGCAATGAGCGCGACGTTCTCCAAATAATCCGAAAGGGTCGGTTCCGGTGCGTTTTGTTCATATTCGATAACGGCGTTAATCAATTCCTCAATGTTTTCAACGCGATTCTGCGCTTCAATCGTGTTCTGACCCTCTAAATTTTTGAGATAACGGGTTTCCTTCAACACATAGTCGAGCGCATCCGCGGGTAGCATTGTCGAATCGCAGTCATCAAAAATTTTGGCGAAACGGCGTACTTTTGCCTGAAGACCGCGGTTAATAGCGGTAATTTCATCGACACGTTCGACAGCCTCAAAGAGAGAAATCCCTTCGTCCACAGCAAAGTCGATGAGGCGTTGCAGCGTTGTAGCACCGATGCCGCGACTTGGCACGTTGATAATACGTCGCACACTCATAGAGTCGTTGGGATTGCAGATAACACGGAGGTAAGCGAGCAGATCCTTGATCTCCATTCGATCATAGAAACCGACACCGCCGACAATCTGATACGGGATGTTTGCGGCGCGGAATGCCTCTTCAAAAATTCGGGATTGCGCGTTGGTTCGGTAAAAGACAGCAAAGTCTTTATAATCTACGCCTTCGGCACGCCAATCCTCAATTTGTGTACCGACATAACCCGCCTCGTCGCTTTCGTCCATCGCCTCGTAGCAGGTAACAAGTTCACCACTGTCATTTTTTGTCCAGAGTTTCTTTGCTTTCCGTTTTCTATTGTTGTGCACAACCCCCCACGCAGCATCTAAAATGTTTTGGGTCGAGCGATAGTTCTGCTCCAAACGGAGGACGTGTGCGTTCGGGTAATCTTGCTCAAAATCGAGAATATTCCTGATGTCCGCACCGCGGAAGGCGTAAATCGACTGGTCATCGTCCCCGACGACACAGATATTCTGTTTCGTGCCAGTCAATAAATTCACCAACTCATATTGACATCGGTTGGTATCCTGATACTCGTCAACGAGGATATATTCAAATTTGTTCTGATAAAATTGGCAGACTTCGGGATTTTCATTCAGGAGTTTCACCGTGAAAAGCAACAAGTCATCGAAATCAAGGGAGTTGTTCAGACGCAAAGCATCTTGATAGCGCGGGTAGACCTCCGCGACAACCCTTTCAAAAGGATTATCAGCCGTTCGCTCATATTCGCGTGGCGAAATGGATTCATTTTTGGTGCGACTGATGTGGCCGAGGATCGCGCGCGGGAGGTACTGCTTATCACTATAGTTGAGTTGTCGCAGCACGTCTTTGACGAGTGTCGCTTGCTCGCCTGTATCAAAGATGGTAAAGTCGCGAGTATAGGTGTAAGCCTTGGATCGGGACACGCTTTCGGATGCCGTATCCGTGTCTAACTTCTCAATATCTCGACGGAGTATGCGGGCACAAGTTGCGTGGAAAGTTGCCACCCAGAGGTCTTGGCTAACACTGCCTTTCACAAGCGCATCCAACCGATCCTTCATCTCCTTTGCCGCTTTGTTCGTAAAAGTTACAGCGAGAATACGATACGGAGAAACGTCATGTTGTTCGAGTAGGTAGGCGATGCGGTGTGTGATGACGCGCGTTTTTCCACTGCCGGCACCCGATAAGATGAGGAGCGGTCCTTCGGTGTGTTGGACGGCTTCCCGCTGAACATCATTTAAAGATCTTAACAGATTATCGGTCAAAGCTTGCCTCTTGTCTCGTAGCATTATGGGGGAAGCACACTTGTGCAATATACGCTTACAAGTGGTGCACTACGATACCCCCAACTTTATTCTATAAAGTATACGCGATTTAGGTTAATTTTGCAAGGGGAAATCTCAGAGGTGTTCTGTTTTATTTTAAGGGATGGTTGCCGGTAAAACTCGGTAGAGCCTCGCAATCCATCCCCTAAATCTAACAGTCTTGCGGTAGAAGCGCGATTGGGAAAGCACTCTCATCACAGGCAATGTGCTTTACTCAAACAAGGTATTCCTTCAAGAATTGACCCGTATAAGAGGCTTTGACTTTCGCAACCTCTTCGGGACTGCCTTGCGCTAAAACCTCTCCGCCTTTATGTCCACCCTCCGGACCGAGATCAATGACATAATCGGCAGTCTTGATAACATCGAGATGATGCTCAATCACAAGCACGGTATGTCCACTATCCACGAGACGATTGAGACTGTCCAAAAGTTTCTGGACATCGGCGATGTGAAGCCCCGTAGTGGGTTCATCCAAGATATACAGGTTATGCTTACCGCGCTTGATTTTACCGAGTTCGCTTGCTAACTTTATCCGCTGTGCTTCACCGCCGGAGAGAATGGTGGCAGGGTGCCCAATTTGAAGATACCCCATACCGAGCTGGTACAGGACATTCAATTTGTGATGAATTAACCGTTGATCGATGAAAAACGCAACACCCTCCTCAATGGACATATTGAGAATCTCGGAGATATTTTTTCCGTTGTAGGTAACATCGAGCGTATCTTCATTATAGCGCGCCCCTTTACAGGTCGGACAAACGACTTCAACATCCGGCATAAAATGGAGTTGTGTAGTGATAGTGCCTTCACCGTGGCACTCCTCACACCGTCCGCCTTTGACGTTGAAACTGAACCGAGACGCCGTATAACCCCTCTCAAGCGCGAGCGGG
This sequence comes from uncultured bacterium, assembly GCA_964523645.1. Taxonomy (GTDB): domain Bacteria; phylum Poribacteria; class WGA-4E; order WGA-4E; family WGA-3G; genus WGA-3G. The sequence continues at coordinate 13,464 of CAZGAW010000053.1, forward strand.
GTACTGGCGAAAAGTTTGCGGATATTATCGTAAAATTTGATGTAGGTAGCAGGATTAGAACGCGGCGAACGTCCGATGGGAGACTGATCGATGCTGATAACGTCATCGAGGTGTTGGTGTCCCTCGAGTTCGTCGTGTGCGCCGTAGAGCGTCCGGCTATCGTGATAAAGCGAATAAAGCCGCTTGTAGAGAATCTCGTTGACGAGCGTGCTTTTGCCAGAGCCAGAAGCACCCGTGATGCAGATCAGTACACCGAGCGGAATATCAATGTCAATATGTCTCAAGTTGTTTTCGCTGGCACCTGTGATGCTCAAGAATGTCCCGTTCAAGTCACGACGTTTTTTGGGGAGCCGAATCTCCTGCCTTCCACTCATATAAAGACCTGTTAGAGATTCAGGACAATCAAGGATCGTCTCAAGTTCACCCTGAACGACGATATGTCCACCGTGAATACCCGGTCCGGGTCCGAGTTCAATAATATGATCGGCGGCGCGAATTGTGCTTTCATCATGCTCAACAACGATAACGGTATTACCGATGTCCCGCAACCGTCTTAAAGTCTCTATCATCTTGACGTTGTCTTTTGGATGTAAACCGATACTCGGTTCATCAAGGACATAGAGCATCCCCATCAAGCCTGACCCAATCTGTGTAGAGAGACGGATGCGCTGCGACTCACCACCCGAAAGTGTGGCAGAACGACGATTGAGGTTTAGGTAATCGAGTCCAATGCCGAGTAGTAGGTTAATCCGAGTGACCAGTTCCTTAATGACGCGATTGCCGGCTTCCCGCTGTTTCTCTGGAATATCCTTGATCGCCAGCAAGAAATCCCGTAATTCTTCAAAGTGTAATTCACCGACTTCATGGATCGTCTGACCGTCAATCGTAACGAGAAGTCGCTGTCGCTTGAGTTTCGCCCCATCGCAATCAGGACAGGTGCGTTCTACCATTACCTTTCGGAGATACTCCTCCATCCCAGAGTGTGCCTCACCCTGTTTTCGGTAACGCCGATAGTGTCTGTCAATCCGCGTGATAATTCCATCAAAACGGATTTTTTGACCGAGGTGCCGCCTTTCAACGGGTCGCGCGTCCTCTGGCTGTTTGATAGGAAATTCTTCACCGTGGGTACCGTAATAGAGGATATCAATAACCTCTTCAGGAAGGTCAGCAAAAGGGACGTGTAGATCGAATCCGTAGTGTGCAGCAAGACTGTACATTGTCCGACCGTCCCACCTATCGGGATCGTAGTTAAAGGCTTGGTGGACGAACGCACCGTCAGCGATACTGCGGCTCTTGTCAGGAACAAGTAAGTTTGGATGTACCTGTAGATAGGTACCGAGACCGGAACAGGTTACACACGCGCCTGTCGGTTCGTTAAAGGTAAAGTGATGCGCGCCCAGTTCAGCCATGAGCACCCCGTGCTTCGGACACCCGAAACCTTCTAATATTTCTATTACGTTACTTTCGGCATCCTCTGGAAACTTTACATCGAAACGCATGAATCCCTCGCCTACGAGCATCGCGTGTTCAAGGGAAGCGAGTACCTGTTTGTCAATTTCTTTTTTCACAAAGAATTTGTCAACGATCACCTGGATGTTATAGTCCTGATCTGGATCAAGTTCAATTTCCTCGCTGATGTCGTGTTCAACACCGTCAATTCTGACGTGCCGACACCCTTTCGTACGGATGTCGTCGAAGAGGTAGTCATAATCTTCGCCGTAGATTTTGAAGACTGGTGCGTGAATTTCAACCTCGGTGCCTTCTGGCATCGAGAGCATCCGTTCCAAGATGTGATGGTGTGAACGGATAGGGATCTCACCTTCACAATAAGGACAGTGTGCAACACCGATCGTAGCGAAGAGCATACGGAGGTAGTCTTGCAAATCGGTCATCGTGCCGACGGTGGAGCGTGGATTCATCGTGATCGTTTTCTGTTCAATCGATACGACAGGCGACAGTCCATCAATAAAATCGACATCCGGCTTTTTAAGTTGTGTGATAAAGCGTTTGGCGTACGTAGACATCGACTCCAAGAATCGACGTTGCCCCTCGGCATAAACGGTATCAAATGCCAATGAAGATTTACCGGAACCGCTGATACCCGTAACAACGACGAGTTGGTTTCGTGGAATCTCAACTTCAATATCTTGTAGGTTATTTTCTCGCGCGCCTTTAACGGCAACAGTTTCCCTCATTTCTACCTCCTACAATTTTTAATTTGGTACCAAGCGAGCGATGAGCCCCTTGGCAAAAAACAAGTGTCTTATGAAATCCGCAATGCGCCGTTGTTGCATTGCTACATGGCTTGGCTAATTTTTAATTTGATGCTAAGTCGGTAATGAGCCATCCCAGACAAAGGATAGATGATTGTCTGCATCGCGGATGATTCGATACATTCACTCAATTAATAACGCTACTACATGTCAAATAGGAACGGATTATTTGCATCGAAATAATATGCGGGTTCCTCTACGGAGACCTTGCTATCTTTTGTCAAACGAACAGGTGCTGAGAACTGTTCAATAACCCCTTTCTGTGCAAGCCATTCGCACGCCAACTCAAGCGCAAGCTCACGTTTGCCAAAATGCGTATAGATGTCGGTGATCGTACGTTCCTCACCCGATTCCTCCAAGAAATCAAGCAGCGGTTTGAAGAGCGTCTGTAGATTATCCTCTAAATACTGATCAACCCGTTCAAGGGCATCGCGCAGCATAGCCTCGTCTTTCGGTTTGTCCATCAAATCTGTGAAAACAGCATTGAAAAAAGATGGGTTATGCTTGAGAGCCTGATAAATGGCTTTACGTCTCGGCGTTTCGCCGTGCATAAGGATTTCAATACGCGCTAATCCGCCAACCATGTACATCAAGTAGAGAAACGTGTAATCGATATCGTGCTTGAGGTGAAACCATTTCTCTGCTTTCGCGAGTACGGTTGTCGCGAAGGCTGCGGCATTGAAAAGTTGAGAGTGTTTATCCCGTTCACCCACTCGTAAGCAAGAGGGATCCCCTACACGAAAATTAGCATCACCGTCTACAGAAAAGAGACTGTCCTTGGAAAAGAGGACACGGCTATCTGCGAGAATTGAATGGAGTGAACTGCCTTGTAGCGTGCCATCCAACATTTTTCTATAGTTGCTGCGGGTGTGGAGTTGAACCCGGAACGGAATGCCATCTTCGATGAGCTGGTACTCCTTCTGTTTGAATTTTGTCCCATCTCTCAAGATTAGTGTAATGTAAGGTGTCGTTTTCTCCCAGACGTTGTCTTCGGCGAGGTTGCTGGTAAGAATTGCGGCGAGGATGTACATATCCTCCTTGAGCGTGTCTGTTAAATTGTCTACTGCCCGATGAATCTGTGCGTGGATGTCTCCTGTCAGACGAACCTGTTCCTGTTTAACTTCAGTACCATCGTAATAGTAGGCAGGCTCTTCCACAGAAACTTGGCTTTTTGCCGTGAGTTTCATCGGCATCGCAATTTGTCTGATAACACCTTTCCAAGCCAGCCATTGACACACCAAATCTAAAGATTCATCATCAAATTCGGGAAGACCTTCACCGTTGCCATGCAAACCGCGTCCGAGGTCTGCGTTCAATTCGGTGTTCGTGCGGGGTGCTTTCTGTTCAATGAGATAATCAAGAATCGGCTGATAGATAAACTGCCGTTCATCCAAATAGGCGTTAATTGCATCCAAAGCATCTTGAATGACCGCTTCCGTCTTTTCGCAGTTGATTAGGTCTGTATAGACACGATTAAAGAAATCGGGATTGTAACGGAGTGCGGGTTGAATTACCTCCCGCGCCGGAATTTCATCGTTCAAAAGCACCTCTATCCGCGCCAACCCCTGTACGACATTCAGAAGAGATAGAAAAGAGGTGAGGCAATCTTTGTTGACGTAAAACTGCTTTTCAGCATAGACGAGGCTCGGGAGTGTACTGGCGACGACGTTGAGGATTTGGAGCTGCTTATCACGTTCGCCGATGTTGCTAAGGTTCGCGTTTTTATCGTACCATTCCTGGATGGTGGCATCGTGTGAAAAAAGAAGTGTACTGTGCGAGAAATAGGAGTGCATGAAGGAACCCTGTTGCGCCCCCTCTATCGCCTTCTTAAAGGAACTACGCGGGGTTATATTCGCGTGGATATTCACACCGTTCTCAACAAGTGAAAAGAAGGATTGCGTCGGACGCATCGCGTCTCTGCCGATGAGTTCCATATCAAGGTCGGATTTTTCCCAGACTTGTGCATAAGAGAAACTGCCCGCCACAATAGCAGCGAGGATGTATGGATCCTTCTGAACCTTTTCGACAAGCCTATCGACGGCTTCGCGGTACTGTTCTTCAATAGCGTCTTGGGATTGCATTGGGTTCTCCTATTTCGGTGCGGTTGGAAGTTAAATTTCGGTCTAAAAATAGGAACTTTCCATTGTTAATTATACTATAAATCTGTTAAGAGTGCAAGTAAATTTCATCAAAAAAATGTATACAGATTTTGTCAATTGTTTGTCTGAATGCACCTCGCATTTAGGCGAGTACACCGCAAATCTCGGGTTGACGCGTATGACACGGATTTCGCGGATTTCATTATCCGTTTCTGTGACAATTATGCGATCCAGGGAATATGTTGATTTTTCAGGTAAGGCGTGAGGTATTCTTGAAGTTGGAGGCGGGCGTTACGGAGATGTGATTTGATGGTCCCTTCGGACTTCTTCAAGCGGATGGCAATCTGTTTTATCGACAGGTCTTGGGCGTAGTAGAGGAGAAAAACCTGTTTGCGTGTATCTGTGAGGCGTTGGATCGCTGCGCGGAGGTATACTTGGAGTTCTTGGCGTTCGAGGTCCCGGTAGGATTCGGGGTGCGTTTCGGTGATACGGCGTTCATCTACAGTGTGTAGGGATTCGAGGTCGTATGCTTTCTGTTGTTTTCGGAAGTAGTCGATGCAGACATTTCCAGCAATACGGTAAAGCCATGAGGCAAAAGGGGAGTCGCCCCGGAACGTGTTGAGAGCACGAAACGCCTTTAGCCATGTTTCTTGCGTCAAGTCCTTTGCGGTCTCGATCTCCTTTACCTGTTGATTAATAAAAGTATAAACACGGGGCTGGTATTTGATGACGAGGGGATTAAAGGCATCGGTATCTCCTTGTTTGGTGAGCGTGATAAGTTGCTTTTCGTCAAAATCAAACAATCGCTATGTCTCCTTTCATTACAACTAGCAGTCTGCTAGATTTGATTGTAGACATTGCCACACGGAGGTTTCAGCCATTGCAGCTGGAATTCGCATCAATTCCAACTGCAATGGCAATATATTTTAGGGATAAACAGCACGAGCAATAGCAACGTAGAGCACATTCATATTGTCCCTTCCATCTATCATAGAGTTGCCTTCGCCAGTTGTATCATGTTGTTTAGGTCGCGACTTACGCGCAAGTTTGTAGATGCCGCGAGAATAGGAATTGTAGTCTTCATCAACGGAACCATCTACTTCAGCGTAAACATCATAGATGCCATTCACGATATTGGATCCTGATGATGCCCGAGCTCTCGATCTAACTGTAGCTCCATGAGGTTTGGATTCGGCTTTAGCAGTCAGAGAACCATCAGTATCAATGTCCTCTCCGGTTTCTCCAATTTGAACCAGTAGTATTAAACCGGACAATAAAACTGCTATGGCGAGGACCGTGTTGAAGCGTTGCATGTGAATCTCCTTTAATTTAGGTTAAGAAAAGTATAAGGATCAATTCCACCTTCATCATAAGGGATCACCGTAACACCGGGTGGAATTATGTCGTTATCAAAATCATCTTCATAATGTAGCATACTCGATGGAGCGAGAAGTTCTTCAATGTATGCCAAAGGGGTACCGTTTTCATCAATGGTTTCACCCCATTTTACATAAATTGTGTTTGGATAGCATGGGTAAACAAGACCGTTTTCCATCACAACGCTCTCGGATTGTTTGCCCTGTTTCCACAACTCAATACAGACCCTTTCTCTTAATTCCCAATCGCGCGCGCGTTCAGGGCTCAATTCATATAATGCCTTGGCGTAATCCCAAAGATTAGGATTAGGATACCCTATTGGCACCTCGGGATACGGACCAAAGCCAAAAGGCGAGACGGGAACATCTTCTGTGAGTTCTTCCTCTGAAACGAAGTCATCAGGTAAGAACGCATCTGACAGATCAAGCACTTCGGAAGTTTCATCTATTGGTAACACATCCGTATCATCAGACATCGGTTGCGTCTCGTCGGTTTTAAGGTCCGTTCCCGCTTGTTCGAAGTCCACCGTGCTTGTATCAACGGGGTCCGCTGCGTTGCGCGGCTCATTCTTATTCTCGTGTTGCCGCAGCAACGCATTCGACTGTGCCAGTTCAGCATCAGTGGTGCGGTCAATGTGCCAACTATAGAGCCAGCTGCCACCAACAACAATCACAAAGAAAACGAGCCCGATAAAAATGGCTTGGAAACCTGAGAGTATATCTCGGAACATGATGTTACCTCCGAGTTATTATTCATTACGGGAAGTGGAGATGACATGTCTGGCAGGACATGCCACTCTCTTTTCCTGTAAGGTGCTAACCTAAAAAATTCACAAATCAAAGTGTTTTATGCTACGATTAGGTTAGTGCTGTCATAGTCCAGTTATCGCCCTGAAAAAACAAAACTATTAACAAAGGTGAGTCCAGTATAAAAACGAACGCATTCGCATCGAAACTCACGTTAGATTATAGTAAGCAAGTTCCGTGCCAATCCCTTTCATAAAACGCACAATCTCTATCAAGCAGACTAAAATTGAGAGGACAGTATTTTCTATAATACGTTTGAAACACAGACGTACACTCGGTTTACCAAAAATCGTCCCTGAAGAAATGGAGTCCTCCGTATTCTCAAATTCCCTATTGTTACGTTGAATGCAGACCTATTTCAAACTGCGCCTGTTTGACGCGGCGCGCCCTATTGACGCACATAACCGCGTCATTCTAGCTGAGTTCCATATTCGCGCGTTGGACTGAAGTGAGGCATTTTCACAAGCCAGAAAACCGCTGATACCGCTTATACGACGCTAACATCGCTGTGTTTTTTTAAGAAGGAGAAAGGAAAAATTCTCTATCCCCAGGAGCCAACGTCACCTAAATATGCTAAGTTGCCACCTATCATAAACATAGCACTCCGCTGGAGTGCAGCTCCTTAAATATTCTATTTCTATAGACATATCACCCCTCTGGGGTAAGGAAAGAGATGAAAAAATCCTTTCTGAGATGCGAAAAATCTGTTAGTAGCAACTTGGGTTAAATACTATATTTTTTCAACTTCCTTTGCAACGTGCGTCTGCCAATTCCCAACACTTTCGCAGTTTCCGTCCGATTCCCGTCAAGCCATGCTAACGTTTTACGGATGAATGTTTCTTCTATCTCTTCAAGCGTTGCACCGAGAGGGACACCCACGATTTGCTCGTTTTCAGGTGTAGAAATAACTTCGGAAACATCTGTATGTTGCTTTTGGTAGGTTCGGATATTTTTCCGTAGATGCGTTGGCAAAAGCACTCCATCTTTCGCCAGAGAAATACCTCTCTCAATGACGTTCTCCAATTCCCGGACATTACCGGGCCAGGGATAGGCTCTGAGGAGAGATAGTGTACTCGCTGCCACTTGCAGAACCCCCGGTTTGCTGACCGTACGATATTTTTCAAGAAAGTGGATTACCAACGTCTCAATATCCTCTCGCCGTTCTGACAACGAAGGTAACGACATAGAAACAACATCTAACCGATAATAAAGGTCCTCACGAAACGTCCCATCCCTAACGGCTTGTGCGAGACCTCTGTTGGTAGCCGTTACGATCCGGACATCCACCGGAACTGGTTTTTCGCCGCCAATGCGTTCAATCTTGTTATCCTCAATCGCACGTAATAACTTCGGTTGCAGGGAAAGCGGCATCTCCCCGATTTCATCAAGGAACAGGGTACCCTTGTGCGCTCTTTCAAACTTACCGATACGTTGTGCTTCGGCACTCGTAAACGCACCTTTCTCATGTCCAAACAACTCGCTCTCCAATAAACTCTCCGGTATTGCTGCACAGTTGACAGAAACCATTTCTCCCGATCGACCACTGTTTTTGTGGAGAGCACGGGCGACCAACTCTTTACCGGTCCCTGTTTCGCCAGAAATGAGAATTTTCACCAGTGTCGCTGCGAAATGCTCAATTTGTTGCAGGACCTCAAAAATCTGCGGACTGTCGCCGATGATTTCACTGTAATCGCTACGTAATGTATTTCTTGCCACTATAACTTGGAAACCTCCATTCTACCTACGAACGTAAGTTCGGTTTAAACAGTACACATGCCTTTATAATTTAAAGACACAGTTTTGGCAAGAAAAGGTGCATAACTGGAGAAAAATAAAAAAATCTGAGGTCTCCATACAATTGCTGTGTATCAAACTAACGTTCTTAAAGACCCGTTTTTTGATCGCATTTCGTGCATAAATGTCATAAATAATGAAAAAAGTCTGCATTTTTATGGAGAAATGCTTGAGAGGCATCCTATTTCCCGTCTAGGTGAAACCGATCGTGCTTGAGCCTCGACGCGATAAAAGCGATGTGGTGTTGAAACATATCTGTTCAAAGATACCCCATTGTCCAAACTTTAGTATGATAATCAATCACATTTTTTCAAGGACAAATTCAGTCCGATTTGATATAATAATATCAGCGAAAATGCACATAAGGTACAACTTTCAGGTTTCCGATACGGTAACTCAAGGACGCTGACAAAGCAAAGAAAAAGGAAGACTATGCAGAAATTGGCAATTGAAGGACAGACGCACACAAATGCTATAGGGATGCAGTTCGTCAGAATCGAACCCGGTACTTTTACAATGGGTTCAGAGGATGCTGCACTATCGGATGAATTAATAGGGGAGAGCAGACCACACCTCCGCGATGGCGATTGGGACGAACAACCCGTGCATCAGGTAACCCTCACTACGCCGTTCTACATCGGCGTTTTTCAGGTGACGAATGCACAGTATGAGATGTTTAATCCGGCACACCGCGAATTGGATAGTCTTCAGAACGTCGGTTTTTCGCGAGAAGATGACGAAGCGGTTGTGTTTGTGGATTGGCACGATGCGACCCGCTTCTGCGAATGGCTCTCCGAAAAAGAGGGTCTCCCCTATCGACTGCCAACCGAGGCGGAGTGGGAATACGCGTGCCGTGCGGGAACAACAACCCACTTTCACACGGGGGATACACTGCCGTCTGAATTCCATAAAAACGTTGGAGAGATTTGGTACCCCGATGGCGGACGAGGTCGCGGCGAAGAAGAAATCGTGCCTTTACATGTCGGACGTACCACCCCCAACGCATGGGGTGTATACGATATGCACGGGAACGTAGAGGAGTGGTGCCAAGATTGGTATGGAACTTACGAATCCGATCCACAAGTTGACCCAGTCGGTAGAGCAGAAGGTCTGTATCGCGTCACACGGGGCGGTAGCCACTCGACGTTACTCTGTTATCTGCGCTCAGCCAATCGGATGGGTGCAGTGCCAGAAGATAAGCACTGGTATATTGGGTTTCGTGTCGTCTGTGGGGAGATGCCCCAAACCGCTCCGATACCGGCACCGAAGGTGGCGTTATGGGGACGCGATGTCAAACAGGAAGAGATGAGTGCTCCCGCGCCAGAAACACCCTATTTTGCGGAACCGTTGACGTTCGTTAAAATTCCAGACGGTTCAAACGGGCCGCTTTTCTCCGCACATAACCACGTCCCAGCGATTACGGAATGTCCGAACGGCGACATGTTCGCGGCGTGGTATTCCTGCGTGACAGAGCGAGGGCGCGAATTAACGGTTGCGGCGAGTCGATTGCGTTTTGGCGAAACGGAATGGGAGCCTGCTGAACCGTTCTGGGGTCCGCCCGATCGGAACAATCACGCGACCTCCCTGTGGCGGAATGAGAACGGACGGATTTATCATTTCAACGGACTCTCGGCTGCCGCGACGTGGGGTCCCTTAGCGTTGGTGCTGCGCCATTCCGACGATAATGGTGCAACGTGGTCGAAACCGCGCTTCATATCACCGGAGCATCGTCTCCGACACATGCCGATTGCCTCTGTTTTCCGAAGGCAGGACGGCTCTATTCTTCTCGCCTGCGATGCAGTAAGCGGTGGAAACGGCGGCACAGCGATCTGGCTCAGTGAGGATGACGGGGAGACATGGTATGATCCGGGTGCCGGACAACCTATTCCTGAATTTGCCGATGGAAAGCGCGGTGGCTGGATCGCTGGTATCCACGCCGCTGTCGTCGAACTCACAGATGGCAGGTTGATGGCTTACGGCAGAGGCGATACAATCAACGACCGGATGCCAAAGAGCCTCTCTGAGGATGGCGGTAAAACGTGGCATTACAGCGCAACGCAATTCCCGGTACTTTCAGGTGGACAACGATGTGTTCTCTTGCGCCTTCAAGAGGGTCCGATTTTCTTAGCATCGTTCACAGGTGATCGGAGAGAACCGACACCGATGCCGATTGTTGATGCCTCAGGCAATGAACGGCTCGTTACGGGACTCTTCGGCGCGTTATCTTATGATGACGGTGAAACATGGGAACACACGCGCCTGATTACAGATGATGGCGAGGATCGGGAGATCGAGACAATGGATGGACGACCTTTCACAATGGGATTAAAGGACGCGGAACTCGGGGGTTACCTCTGTGTCTGTCAAGGACAGAATGGGATTATCCATCTAATTAGTAGTCGTCAACATTATCAGTTTAACTACGCGTGGTTGAAAGAATTACCGCCAGCGAAAAGTGCATAGTGAGAATCCGTCTATCCAACCAGTAGGCGGGTTGAATAGACGGAAAATTTTCAGTGCCACGATTTCCCGAAGGGAAGGCAAGGAACATTAGAACCTGTCCGAAAATCCAAAACATGTAGCCCGTAACGTAGTGGAGGGGTTTTTGCTTGGGTGTTTCTTGAGACCTACGGAAAAGTACTTCATTTATCAAATTCACTTCACCGAACCGCAAGGAAAATTAAAAGTATGAAACTCCCTTTTTTACATCAGGAAGTAGAAGTCAGTACCGATTTACGCGAAAGCAACGACATCCTTGACGATCCCGATGCCTTGCATGAACGAATGGCAGCGGACGGGTATCTTTTGATTCGCGGGTTACACGACAAGGACGCGGTACTTACCGCACGTCAACAGATTCTGGAAAAACTCGCCGACAAAGAGATGATCGCACCCGATACAGAATTAATGGACGGGATCTTCAATCCCGATTACCCCGAACCCACATCCACCGGATCAATGGGCAATAAGACCTTGACACAGATGCCAGCGTTTAAAGCAGTCGTTGAAGGTGAACCGATCATGCGTTTTTTCAAGCGCTTTCTCGGCGGCGATGCGCGGACATTCGATTTTAAATGGCTCCGCACGGCGGGTCCGGGATCGGGCTCCCCGATTCATTACGACATTGTCTTTATGGGTAGAGGCACACAAGATCTCTACTCCTGTTGGACTCCCTTTGGCGATGTATCGCTGGACATGGGGCCGATTGTGTTCTGTCTCGGCTCCAACCAATTTGAAAAGGTGCGTTCTACCTACGGCGCATCAGATGTGGATCGGGATATGATTGAGGGGCATTTCAGTGATAAGCCGCTTGAAGTCATCGAGAAATTTGGAGGACACTGGGCAACGACGACGTTCTCCGCAGGCGATGTTATTATCTTCAGTATGTTTCTGATGCACGCATCGCTCGTCAACACCTCCGACAAAATTCGGATAACAGCGGATACCCGCTATCAACTTGCCGCTGAGCCGATTGATGAACGTTGGGTTGGTGAAAAACCGAAGGGGCATTATGCGTGGAAACAACAGGGCGCGAAAATCGAATCCTTGGAAGAATCGCGGCAGCGGTGGGGTGTTTAATAATTGTAAGCCAAGTCGCTATCCAACAAATCTGGACGTTTTAACACAAGTTTTCCTGTAGAGGTAGGTCTTGTGCCTACCCTGTTCCCTTGTTATTATGGAGTTACACAGATATGCACAGTGATTCGGGTGCCCCTGAAACGAACCCAGCACCCAAGAAACGACAGTCTAAATTTATACCGCTCCTTTTTATTCTGTTTTGTGCGCTTGTCATCGGCATAGGCATCAGACATTACAACGGTGTCAGACTTCAAGAAACGGCTCCGATAGCGTGGGAGGTTTACTTTAGTGAAGTCGATGCTGGCGACGCTCACCACTCCCTTGAGGAACGTCTCATCGCGAAACTGACCAGTGCCGCAGAACGGATTGATACAGCACTCTATCATCTGAATTCAGCACCGATAGCCGATGCCTTAATCGAAGCACACCGCCGTGGGGTACAGGTGCGAATTGTCACTGAAACGGACAATATTGATGAGGAAGCAATAGAACGATTGCAAGAAACTGGGATTCCCGTCGCCGATGATGGAGACGCTGACAGTTATATGCATCACAAATTCTTTGTGATTGATGAGCGATACGTTTGGACGGGTTCCTACAACACTACCTATAACGGAGCCTATAGAAACAACAACAACGTTATATTCATCGATTCAGTGCCGCTGGCGAATAATTTCACACAGGAGTTTCGAGAGTTGTTTCGTCAGATGCGAGCTGAAAAATCCTCGGGTGCGTCTGTTGTACATCCAAAAGTGACACTCAGCGATGGTACAGAGATCTTCACCTATTTCTCACCAGAAAACAATATTAGTGCTTCGCTTTTGAAGGAAATTGGATCTGCCAAGAAGTCAATTCATTTTATGGCGTTTTCGTTCACGCAAGATGCGCTCGGTAGTGCCATGCGGAAACGCTTTGAATCGGGTATTGAAGTACGGGGTATATTCGAGAAACGACAGGTTGATGATCGCTATTCCGAATATAATGCCATGAAAAAGGCGGGTTTACCGGTTGTTCAGGACAGAAATAGAAGGGCTATGCATCACAAGGTAATTGTTATCGATGCGGAGACGGTGATTACGGGTTCCTACAATTTCTCAAAAAACGCGGAAAAGCGTAACAGCGAAAACCTATTGATTATCAAAGGGAATCCCGACATCGCACAAGCCTATCTCACTGAGTTCGAGCGGGTCACTCGTTAGTGCTTTTCACCTAATATTACAGTACAATGTTGTTCCGTACCGTTCCTACCGACTTTAAGTCGGACTTCCGTATCGGGGCGCTTGGTCACAATGCATCTTAACAACTCGGCATAGGAATGTACAGGGACTTCGTTAAATTCGAGGATCAGATCTTTCGGTAAAAGTCCGCCTTTGTGTGCTGGACCGTTTTCAATGACACCTGTAACGAAAACTCCCACTTCACCGACATCAACTTCAACGCCGAGCCAACCGCGTGCGACCTTCCCATGTTCTATAATTTCTTTCGCAACAGTGTGAACCGTCTCTATCGGCATCGCGAAGGTGATTTCCTGATGACGCATCCCCAATGACGATGGTTGAACAAAAAATTGTGAAAGGTCTATATTGCCCTGTTTCTCGAACAGCGTGTCAATAGGCGAATTCGTGCGGGTTGGTTCCGAGAGAACCGCCAGTATCATTCCAACGACCTCTCCCGACGTATTTACGACCGCCCCGCCGCTGTTGCCGGGTGTAACTGCGGCGTTGATTTTAATTAATTCCCCACACATTTGATCCGGCAAGGTATCCCAACCCCCCACAATGCCTAAGGAAACAATAGGGCTATGTCCATAGGTACTCCCGATCGTTACGACCCAAGAACCCGTGTCAATTTTTGAGGAATCACCCCACTTGCGAGGTGGCGTGAGTTTGATCCGTTTACGAAGTGCTGTTGGCTTGACAGGATTCGTTGAGGGCGCGGGAGCATGCGGCGTATTTGTAATCCGAAGCACTGCAATATCCGCGAATATATCCGTGCCGATCAATTTTGCCGAAGATACCTTTTTATCGTTAAAGATAACTTCAATTTTACTTGGGTTTTCCATCTCGAAAGTGGTTGTCACAACATGTCCAGCGGTGTCGATAACAATACCAGAACCGATGTTTTCTAAAACTTCAATGTTTGGCGGAAGTGCCTTCGGCATCGCCTGCGTCGCGACAACCTTCACAACTGCCGGACGCGCATCAGTGACGACCTTCTGAAAATCCTTTTCGAGCCTCTGCAGTATGTTCTCATTCGCGAAATTGGGAAGGACGACATAGAAGAGTAGACTCAGCGATCCAATGATCAGTTGTCGGTGTTTTGATTTTGTCGCGTACATGTTTATCTTCCTTTTTATTCTTCACAATCATCAGACGTCAGTATAAAGAGACGGTTGGTATTGATGGGAAACTCTTAACTGAAGACTATTCTCATACATTGCCAAACTAAAGACCACCCCGTGTAGAAGCAGTCGTATAACTCACCTGCTTTAACATATAATGTTGCTGCATCGGTCGCACCGGTGTTGAAGTAACACCGCCCGGTGAAAGTTGGCTGTTGTTTCTCACGGCACGCTGCGTTACTACCGGCGAAGTCGCAACTTGGACTTCTTGCGACTCACGTGTTACTGCGGTTGAATCTCGATCGAATAGGAATCCCTCTTGATAGAAATAGGTGCCAGTCACGGCAAGAATTAATGCCATAATCCCGCTGAATGCCCAGACTGGACGGCGAAACACATCCAGCAATCGCTTCCAACTTGTTGGAGTGCTTTCCTTAACGTCGCCGGTCTCGCGTTGTTCCGCAGCGATCCGTTGTAGCAATGTCGGCATGAAGTAGGGTGAAGGTTCAATTTGTGGCAATTGCCGGACAGCCTTAACAGATTCCTGAAATCGGGCATATTCCTGCTGACACATTTCACACCCCGCAAGGTGGGATAAGAAGCCCTGCAACGTCTGATAATCAAGTGTGTCTTCAAAGTGGGCAGAGAAATGTTCCTCAGCCTGTAGGCAGTTCATAAATTACTCCTATGAACATTAGATAAACGGTTTTAACTTATCTTTAAGCATGAGCCGGGCACGGTTGATGCGAGATTTCGTTGTCCCGCTCCGGAGTTCCAGTACCTCACTAATTTCGTCATAACTAAGTCCCTGCAGGTCGCGTAAGACGAGTGGAAGCCTGTACTGTTCAGGTAATTCTGCGATTGCTTTTTGGATAGCGTTGCGTAATTCCTTGCGTTCAAGTTCCACTTCGGGTTGGAAAGCCGAATTCGCAGGTGCATTGGCAATCAAATCAACTTCTTCTGTGTCACCGTTAGCATCACTTCCGCTATTTACAACGTTATCAACCCGGTACTTGTCCCGTCGCTCTCGATTTCGGATTTCATTTTTGCAAAGATTCTTGGCAATGTGATACATCCATGTTTTAAAGTGCGCTCGCCCGGTTTCATAACGGTGCGCCGCTCTAAACATGCGGATGAAGGTTTCTTGCGCCAAATCCTCGGCATTATCCCTATCATTGATGAACCGAGCAATGAAATTGATGAGTGGCTGCTGATGTCGGCGCACGAGGAGTGTAAAAGCACTCTCATCGCCTTTTTGGTAGCGTTCCATTAATTCATCATCTAAGTCGAGCATCAGGTGCCTCCGGAGGTGCTTATCCATAATATACACCAAGTTTCGGATTTAGTTTCAATTTTTTTGGGGTGCATTTAAAATGGAGACCGGAAATCAGATATATTATTCAGGTGTATCTTGACCACAAAGCGGGTTTCGTGTATGATTGTTTCAATAAAGCATTACGGAGTCCTAAAAAAATTTAACATATCTACGAGCAGATACCAATTTCAGAACGGAACGACGGCTTTCAAATGGAGGTTTACATGTTTGATCAAGTTTTAAAAGAAGTTGAGGCACAGTGTAAAGAGGAAAGAATCCCAATGTTGGGAGAAGAGAAGGCGAAATTTCTCGCCGCTTGCGTTGAAGAGGCAAAACCGTCCCTCATTGTTGAATGTGGCACCGCTATCGGTTATTCGGGGTTGTGGATGCTACGCGTGTTGAAAGCCTCTGGAACCGGACGCTTGATAACGGTAGAAATAGATACTGACCGTGCAGCACAAGCGCGAGCGAATTTTGGGCGCGCCGGACTGGCGGACCTCGTCGATTCACGTATCGGTGATGCACAGGAAGTGCTGAAAAGTATCCAAGATCCCGTCGATTTTTTGCTTCTTGATAACAATTTTAACAACTATTTCCCGTGTTTTCAGGCGATTGAATCGCAGTTGACGAATCCGGCAACCGTCGTGGCGGACAACGTTGGTATCGGTGCCGAGTCAATGACGGATTATCTGACACACGTCCGCGAACGTTATGAATCTGAGACACACTGGTTTGACATCGATCTGCCGTGGGTGAAACAGGACGCAATCGAAGTGAGTATCTACCGCCATTAATTGAGAAGAATACATTATTCACGGAATTTTTGTACCGTAAACTGTTAGTTTGCGGGATGCCAGAGGCAGTAAATTAAAGGTGAACATAAAGAACACAATCCAACAGATTGTGCTACAAGGAAAGTGCTAAGGAGTACACCGTATATGGATTATGATTTCAGGACTGTTGCACGGCTGCCTGCACCGGACGATAACGTCGCGATCGCTACACAGACGTTAGACGGTGGCACCCACATCCGTTATGAGGGACATCAATTTGAATTATCGCACACGATTTTAGAAGGACATCGGTTTGCCATACAATCAATTTCGGAAACCGATCCACTTTTGTCATGGGGTTTACCTTTCGGTTTCGCAACACGCGCTATTGCCCCCGGCGATTACGTGTGCAATCAGAAAATGATTGATTCGTTATCCATTAGAAACCTACCCTTTGAATTGCCAGAGACCCCTAACTTCAGCGATAAAATGGCACCCTATGCGTTGGATGAAGCAGAATTTCGGGCGGGGAAACAGGTACCGCGTCATGCAGAAGAACGTCCGTTCCGCGGTTATCGGCGTCCCGGCAATCGTGGCGTTGGCACACGAAACTATATTGTCGTTATGGGGACAACCGCGCGCACTTCGGGTTTCGCGAGAAGACTTGCCGATATGTGTGCAGCACGCACCGAAACTTACCCTAACGTAGACGGTATTGTTGCCGTAACGCACACAGAGGGTGGCGAAAGCCAAACACCAAACAACATTGATATGTTCCTCCGAACGCTCGCAGGTTTCACCGTCCATCCGAATATCGGCGCGATGCTCCTCGTTGATTACGGTACCGAAGCGGTTACGAACGAGATGCTCAAGGCGTATATGGAGCGTGAAGGCTACGCCCTGGATGATGTCGTCCACCATTTCTATCGGCTGCAGGAGAGTTTCGACACGGATTTAGCCAACGGCGCAGCAATTATTAACGGGTGGCTGGAACGCGTGAACAGCGTCCCGCGCACCGAAGCGTCTCTGGAACATCTTAAAATCGCCTTGCAGTGTGGTGGCTCTGATGCATTCTCTGGTGTATCGGGCAATCCACTTGCTGCTTACGTCGCAAAAGAGGTTATCCGCTATGGAGGGTGCGCCAACCTCGCGGAAACCGATGAGCTTATCGGTTCGGAGGCGTATGTGCTACAGAACACTCGCGATCTACCGACAGCGCGTAAATTCCTCAACACGATTGAAAAATTCAAGGAACGCGTTTCGTGGCATGGGCACTCCGCTGAAGGCAATCCGTCTGGCGGCAATAACTTCCGTGGACTTTACAATATCGCCATTAAATCGATCGGTGCCGCGATGAAACGGCACCCCGATGTCTGTTTGGATTATGTCATTGATTACAGTCAACTGATGGAAAACCCGGGTTACTATTTTATGGACAGTCCCGGGAACGATTTAGAGAGCATCGCTGGACAGGTGGCATCGGGATCCAACATGATTTTCTTTGTCACAGGCAACGGATCAATCACGAATTTCCCGTTCGTGCCGACAATTAAGATTGTCACGACGACAGGACGTTACGAGATGCTTACTCAGGATATGGACGTGAACGCCGGAGCGTATCTTGACGGTACACCGATGGAAGTACTCGGTGAGTCAATGCTGGATCTGACGGTCGATGTCGCGTCGGGTGAGCGTTCCGTCGGTGAGAAAGCCGGGCATTCGCAAGTGTCGTTGTGGCGCGATTGGAAGCAGACGGGTCCTACAGATTTGGATCCATTGTTGACAGAATCTGAATTGAAGCCTGGCGAGCCAATTTCAATTGAAATTTCTTCGGTAGGAGAAATCTCGGAAGGGTTGAAATTTCGAGCACTACAAACAGAAAACGGATGCAAGACGGATCAAGTTGGACTGATTTTGCCGACCAGTCTCTGTTCTGGACAAATTGCACAGATGATTGCGTCCCGCTGCAACGAACGGGAAATTGGGAAAGAGCAAGGCATATCTCGTTTTGTCGCGCTCCCGCATACAGAGGGCTGCGGTGTCTCCGGTGGACGATCGGAGGAGATTTACACTCGCACGATGATTGGACACCTCACACATCCGACGGTTGCACTCGGCTTGCTCCTTGAACACGGTTGCGAGAAAACCCACAATGACCACGTTCGACACGAGATTCAGAAACTCGATATATCGCCGGAACGCTACGGATGGGCAAGTGTGCAATTGGATGGTGGGATCGATGCGGTTATCGAAAAAGTACAAGACTGGTTTTCGGAGGAACTTGCGGATAAACCGGCTGTTCCTGTTGTCGATGCGGGATTAGAACACCTTTGCATAGCCGTGACATCAACTGGAGCAACGACTGAAGAAGTCTCGGAATCTCTGACGCAATTGACGTACAGGGTCGTCGCTGCAGGCGGAACGGTTGTCGTGCCAGCGAATGCGGAATGGCTGTCAGCAGCCAGCAATCAGCAGTCAGCAGTAGCAGTGCTGCTGACAGATTCAGCGAGAACCATTACGCCGACATTGGCGTATGGACAACGGGTCGAGAAAGCAGGTTTCCATATCATGGAAACTCCCACCGATCAGCAGACGGAGATACTGACGGGACTCGGCGCGACAGGTGTAGATTTAGCACTTGCACACATCGTCGGTGCCCCCTTACAATCGCACGTGATGGTACCGCTCCTTCAGGCATCTACAGATGCCGCAACGCAAGCCAATTACGGTGCAGATTTGGATGCGGAGACTGCTAATGTTGATGACCTGTTAGCCTTGATCGTAGAAGCGGCTTCGCGGCGGTATACTCCGAAACTGCACAGCAAAGGGAATACAGATTTCCAGTTAACGCGAGGATTATTAGGGATTTCCATGTAATCAAATGAGGCACTTTTTCTTGACATAGGGTCTTAACCCGCCTTATAATTTCATTAACTTGCTATAGAACTCATAGCGAGTAGGTGCTAAGAATGGTTGAAAGTTATACGAAAGTT
>CAZGAW010000054.1:0-18542 GCA_964523645.1 uncultured bacterium
TAAAGTCAACAATTACTTTTACATTGGCGAGGTGTTTTTGATAGGGGTGTTTTTGATAGGGGTTTTTGATAGGGCGTTTCCCTTTCTGCGTATTGAAAACGCTGAAATCCAATGCGAAGAAAGTGTTTCTGCGGATTTCCTTAAGGAAACCTCGCCAGCGAAGGCGTATGCGGGATTGTTATTCATTCAAATGTAAACTTATCTTTTGACTTTACTATATTATATCACAATCTTGGTTTAGAGAGTGGTCCAAATTTCCGATGGCAGTACACCTTGTTTTGGACAGACAGGTATGGTATACTTTACCTATTGTAAGACCCAAACGCAAAGGAGAAAGGAGAGCGGGATGCTGCATAAGCACAGCAAGTGGAGAGATAGGTGTATATATTGGATTGTATCTAACTTCGGTTGGTGGTGCCGCCTTCTTCCGAAAAGATGGGCAATATCGCTCGGCAGCGGTATAGGCATGTTGTGCTATCATCTCATCAAAAAACGTCGGGGGATTGCGCTCAACAACCTAAACATTGCGTTCGGCAACCATTTCACAAACGCGCAACGCACAGCGATCTGCAAGGCAAGTTTCATCAATGTCGGTAAAACCTGTGTTGAGTTCCTCCGGTTCCCTAAGCTCAATGCTGAGAACATCTGGCACGAAGTCTCTGTAGAGGGGGCAGAAAACCTGCATACCGCCTTAGCGGGCGGCAAAGGTGCGATTGTGTTCCTACCGCATTTCGGCAATTGGGAGCTCCTTTCACTGGTATACGGTGCCCTGATTCCCGATCGCGCGAAAGCCATCGCTTTCCCACTAAAAAACACTCGACTTAATACTTACATTTGGCAACGTCGCGAGCAGATGAGTTTAAAACTGATCCCTCGGAAGCGGGCGATCCGAGAGACCCTCCGTGCGCTTAAAAACAACGACGCAGTCGGTTTTTTCGCTGATCAGAACGCTGGTCGAGACGGTGTATTCGTCGATTTTCTCGGGAAACCGGCTTCAGCGGCTCGCGGTCCGGTTGTATTAGCGCTCAAGACCGGCGCACCGCTCCTCTTCTCTCTAAGCATCCGCCAGCCAGGGGACCGACATCACATCTACATTTCAACCCCTACTCACCCGAATCCGTCCGACGATTTTGAACGAGATGTTGAAATCTACACAACACAGATGCTAAAACAACTTGAGGCGTATATCCATAAGTATCCAGAACAGTGGCTTTGGCTTCACAACCGATGGAAAACACAACCACATCCGTAAAAATTGTGTTGCATCAACACTGAATCCGTGTTAAAATAGAGAGAATTCTGAAAAATAGTACCAATGTTGCGTTAAACTTTGAACCGCAGAGGGAAATTCTCATGAAAAGATACACCTTGTCCTTCATCGTTTTAGTGGTTGCTATCGGCATCCCGTTTCTGCTCATTAATCCGAGCGAAAGAGATGCAATAAGCGGAGACGAACGAGTTACCCGTGCGATGCTGGGCGAGGCACTCACAACCGCTATCCGTATTGCTGAGAGAAATTATTATAAACCGATCGAGGATAGCAACGACCTGTTCCGCGGCTCTATCAAAGGGGCACTCGCTTCTCTTGATGATCCATATACCTATTACATCAAACGACGCGACCACCAACGGGCTGTCGAAAATCTTTATAATGCCGAATTTGGAGGATTGGGTATCCATATTTTCGAGGACCATCGAGGTTTTATTAAGATTTCCAAACCGATCCCGAATACACCCGCTGCACTCGCCAATCTCCAAGCAGGAGATTACATCACCAAAGTCAACGGCAAACGGATTCACCTCAGCGAAAAAACGGGTATGACGCGCGCAGATGTCGTTGATCTGCTCAGAGGAAAAGCTGGTACTGATGTAACGATTACAGTTCAACGCAAATTCCTTGAACCTTTTGATGTAACGCTGACCCGTGCCATTGTTCCCATCAAGAGCGTGAAATCAACGCTGCTTGAAGGAGACATCGGTTACATTCAGATATCAGGCTTTATTGGCAACAAAGAGGGCACAGAAGTAGAGTTTAAAAATGCACTCGCAGCACACAAAGCCGCCAATATGAAAGCCCTCATCTTGGATTTGCGACACAATCAAGGCGGACTCCTGAATGCCGCATATCATATCGCTGATGCTTTCATTGATGAAGGGCAGGTTATCGTATCAACAAGAAGCGAAACAAACGCCGAATTTAATGAGGAATACCCCGCAACAGACAATCTCTTGTGTCCGTCAGATATTCCACTCGTTGTGCTTGTCAACGAATATAGTGCAAGTGCTTCTGAAATCGTGGCAGGTGCGATTAAGGATACACGTCGCGGCATTCTCGTCGGAAAGAAAACTTATGGCAAAGGGGTTGTCCAAAAACGCTACGAACTCCCTGATGGCGGTTCAATGTCCCTCACTATCTCTACCTATTATACGCCAAATGGCACCTCCATCAACGATGTAGGGATTACACCACAGGTCTCTATTGATCTCGAAGAACCTGACGAGATAGAAGACATAATGCTTAGAAAAGTCGATATAACGGATTCCATCGAAAATTTCGTTTCAAAATGGATTGATGACGCGCACCAGACCCCGGGTGAAATGCCCAAAGACTTTTCCCTGCTTGAAGCGGAACTTCCGGAATTACAGCAAACGCTCGCGGAAGAAAACATCACGATCAGTCTACGATGGCTGAAACAAAAAGCTGAGCGGCTTTTTAACTTATACGTCGGTATTGATCGGGTCGTCAATTTAGCGTACGATCGGCAATTGCAGGAAGCCATTCGCATCATTAATGCCGGTGAAGTTGAAAAGTATCTCAACCCGATGCCGGAAGAAACGGAACCGCCTTCAACGAGCGAAGCGAATGTACCTCTGGAAGGTGAGGTTATCACGGAAGAATAGTTATCAGCAGAACTGACACCTGATGACTCTGATAACCGATAGCCATCCATAAACATGAATTCCAGAACCGAGAACCCACCTGATGTCATCACCAAAAAAGCATTAATTGTTGGACTAATTCTGGTTGTTGTCAATGCTTATTGGGTAGGAATCGCGAGCGAACTCTGGTATGCGGTCTACACACTCGTCTCACCTTTCTCTAACGCCGTTTTCACGCTATTTGTGCTCCTCGCGCTCAACGTCCTACTCCGTAAAGGTGCGCCACGCATCGCCTTCACCCCGGCAGAACTGTTGCTCATCTATATTATGGTGACGATGGTGTCCACGATTTCAGGGCACGCCATGATGGCGATTCTCATGGGGACACTTGCCCATCCTTTCTGGTTTGCAAGCCCTGAGAACGAATGGGCACAACTCTTTCTACACCACATTCCGTCATGGCTCACAGTCCACGAGTTTGAATGGTTAGCGGGTTACTATGAGGGCGAATCGAGTATCTATTGGGCAGAACATCTCCGCATTTGGATCAGACCGGCACTCCTCTGGTCGGGCTTTATTTTTCTGCTCTACGGCTCACTCCTCTGTTTAGGCTTGCTACTCCGTAAACAGTGGATGGAACGCGAAAAGCTGAGTTTTCCACTAACACAATTACCGCTGCAAATGACGACGAATCGCAGTTTTTTCCGTTCCCGTGCCCTCTGGTTCGGATTCGGAATCGCTGCGTTACTCCGCGTGATGGCTGGACTGCACGACATTTTTCCCGTCATTCCCGCGCTACCCCCGAACTACCGGCTTGATCGGCACTTTACGGAGCGTCCTTGGAATGCGATCGGTTACGCCTCAATGTCCTTTAA
Organism: uncultured bacterium; assembly: GCA_964523645.1. Classification (GTDB taxonomy): domain Bacteria; phylum Poribacteria; class WGA-4E; order WGA-4E; family WGA-3G; genus WGA-3G. Next base: position 3,756 of record CAZGAW010000054.1, read on the forward strand.
CCTCGCAATCGTTGGATTAACCTATTTCATGCCCCTTGATCTTGCGTTCTCGACTTGGTTCTTCTTCTGGCTCACGCGTGCGGAGCGGGTGATCGCGAGTGCAGTCGGCGTAACAAATATCAATATTTTGCATTTCAATGACCGCGCCTCTGGGGCTTGGGTAGGAATTGCTGTGCTGACACTCTGGATGAGCCGTCGACACTTCGCCAGATTTTTCCGACATGTAATCGGACGCGAACGCGGAGACGATAGCCAAGAACCTTTCACCTATCGCACAACAGCAGTATTGACCATACTCAGCGTTGGACTCGTCTTCGGGTTTTGTTATGCAGCCGGCATGTCATTATGGGCAATCAGTGTGTTTTACGCGCTCTTTATAGCCTTCGCCATAGCAATAGGACGCGTGCGGGCTGAACTCGGGCCGCCCTACCACGAAGTGATAGGTATCAATCCACGGCAGATGATGGTCGGCATGTTCGGCACCCGACAGTTGGGTGCTGCGAACCTCACCGTAATGACGTTCCTCTACGCTTTTAACCGTTGTAACCGATCGCACCCAATGCCGAACCAAATTGAATCGCTTCGGATTGGCGAACGCTCAGGAATGCCCGGAAAAACCCTGCTTTTGGGCATGGCGTTGGCAATCGGAGTCGGCGCGTTGGCGACGTTCTGGACGTATTTGCAAGTCGCTTATCAATACGGTGTCTTGGCGCAATGCCAAGGTGTTGTTGGACGCTTCGGATGGGAGAGTTTCAACCCGCTTCAAAGTTGGTTACAGCACCCCAAAGAACCCGATATCAGTGCCGTTATGTTTATGTCTGGCGGGTTCGCCTTCGTGTTTCTCCTAAATTTCTTAAGGACGCGTCTGCTGTGGTGGACGTTACATCCGTCGGGTTATGTACTTTCAGGCGCGTCATGGGGTGGGCTCATCTATTTTTGGTTCCCCGTCATGGTAAGCTGGTTAATCAAGTTTTTGATTCTTCGGTTCTCAGGTTGGCAGACGTACCGTAGAGCGATCCCCTTCTTCCTCGGATTGGTTTTAGGGGATTACATTCCGAGGAGCATCCTGAGTCTCATCAGTTTTGCCTTGAACCTCTACATGCCTTCATCGGGCGCGGGACACACACTTTAGGGTTGGCTATCAGCAATCGGCGGTCAGCGGTCAGAAGAATGGCAGTCGGCAGTCAGCGGTCAGCAGTCAGCAAGATCACGAGCATGCGGAAACTCGGAGAAATTCACAGAAATACGCAGAAACACCCTATCAAAAACACCTCGCTAGCGGGAGCGCATGACGGATGTTCCTCATTGAAATGTGAATATATTTTCGGGCTTTACTATAATGCGAATGGAAAATGACCCTAATTATGGAATTATTGAGAGTTTGTGGGCAGCCACAAGGGCTGCCCCTACAAATAGAATCCACCATAAAAGTGTATAATTAATGACGGGCTTTACTATAAAAAATGACACCCCTGCTCACTGTTGAATCCATCACAAAGCAATTTGCGGCTAACCCTGTCGTGAAAGATGTCAGTTTCACGGTTTATCCAGGAGAAATCTTCGCGCTTTTGGGGCCTAGTGGCTGTGGGAAAACAACCACCTTACGCATAATAGCCGGATTTGAAACCGCAGATACGGGTACAATCTTTATGGCAGAACAGACGTTTGCCGATAGTGAGACGCATGTACCGCCCGAATCCCGTGGCATCGGTTTTGTGTTTCAGGACTACGCGCTTTTTCCACACAAAAATGTGCTTGAAAACGTCGCTTTCGGTCTCCGAAAGGTGTCGAAACGGACGCGGCAGGAAAGAGCATTCGAGGTGTTGGATATGGTCGGTTTGACGCACCTACAGTCACGTTTACCGCACCATCTCTCCGGCGGTGAGCAGCAGCGGGTTGCCCTGGCACGGGCTATCATCGCCTGTCCGAAATTGCTCCTTTTAGACGAACCCTTTTCAAGTCTCGATCCGGGATTACGGCAGTCTACTCGCGAGGAAGTCCGTACCCTCTTAAAAGCCGAAGGAATCAGTGCAGTGCTTGTCACACACGCGCAGGAGGAGGCACTGAGTTTTGCTGAGCGATTGGGCGTGATGAAAGAAGGGGGTACCCTTGAACAGATTGGGACCCCGGAGACAGTATACCGTCATCCCAAAACGGCTTATGTCGCAGATTTTCTGGGACAGACGAACTTCGTTCGCGCACACATCAAAGATGGAATTGCAGAAACGCCATTCGGACGTGTACAGGTAGATGGGGGAGACAGCGGCAACGCCCTTCTCTCTATCCGACCTGAATATTTGAGAATGGCGGCATCCGACACGCAGCGTAGCACCACCAAAAGCGGACGTATTGTCGGGCAAGCGTTTAAAGGGCACGATTTCACGTATCGGGTCGAGGTAGATGGAGCGGATTACTTTGTTCAGACGGATTACCGTTGTCCGTTTCGGGTTGGGGACACCGTTCTGTTGAAAGCAGAATTGGCAGTGGCGGTTATACCCTAAGAATGGTTGTCAGTTTTCGGTTATCAGTTGTCAGAAAAGATAAAGACCCCTTTGTAACAATCCTCACAAGCTTGGAATATTCCATGGCAGGTGAGGTGTTACAGAAAAACTCCTAACTGATAACTATGGTAGATGTTAGAATTAGCGAGACACTCTAAAGAGACGAGGTTAGAAACCTCGCCAGCGGGAAAGGATGCTTGTGTTTATAGGGCAGGTAAGTTGTTAAGAAAAACTCCTAACTGATAATTATGGTAGATGTTAGGATTAATGAAACACTCTAAAGAGGCGAGGTTAGAAACCTCGCCAGCGACAGAAGGGAGAACTACAACAGATCCCGAATCTCATCAATCCCCTGAATCATTCGTGTGAATGCCTCGACCAACCGATCAATTTCCGCGTGCACAGCGGCATCATCACTATTATCCAATGCATCAAGTACCCCCGGAAAAATGACCGCGGCGTAGCCCGTGTTAAGACCGGGTGCATAAATAAGATGCTTAAACCAAGGCCGTAAGGGTAAGCCTGCCTCGCTTGTCAAACGCCGCTCTAATTGATATAATCGCTGGTTTATTTCCGCAATCTGTGATAGATCATCAGCAGCGAGATAACGCGCAAGTTCGCGATTGAGTCTTCCTGCTGACTGTTGCCACTCTGTGAGTAAACCGTCCAACCTTTCAATATCTTTAGCAATCTTGTTTTTCGATCCAGAATTTTGCAACAGTTTCAAAGGTGTCATGAGGTCTGTTGCGTAAGTCTCGTAATCGAAAGGCAAAATATCGGCATTGGCAAGTTGCAGCGCAAGGGTACCCCAGACTTTTGCCATGGCTGCCTGATACTGAAACGTTGGGTCCCCGAAGTTTGCCATCCAATAAAAGTTATCCTGCATAGCATGGTAGACCCCATAAGGACCACCGAACCCCATACTGACAGCCGGGATACCTACATGTCCAACAAATGGGGAATGATCGGAACCACTTCCAAGGTTGCCGATTTGTGGAATCTCTTTGCCCTGAGACGTTTTCCAACTCTGATAAACGGGTTTTAGTGTTCCAGGGTCTATGACATTTTGCGTTACTTCGCGCATTAACTCTCGCAGCGATGGTGTTGCGCTTACATAGAACCGTCCACCCGTTGCCGCAATATCTACATTGAGATATGCGATTGTTTTCTGTTGGAGGGTCGTTTTCAAATCCTCAACCCATTCGGTTGAACCGACGATACCGAATTCTTCAGCGTCCCATGAGGCAAAAACAATTGTTCGCTTCGGGCGTATCCCGGCTTTTGCAAGTTCTCCCAAACACTGTGCTACCTCTAAAAGAGAGGTTGTACCGCTACAAGGGTCTGCGCCACCATACACCCATGCGTCGTGGTGATTGCCTAAGATTACCCACTGGTCTGGATATGATGTGCCCTCTAAAGTGGCAATGACATTATGGATCGGTCGAATACTGTGTTCGCAACGCACCTTGACGCGGACTTTCGCAGGTCCCGGTCCAATGTGATAAGCGAAAGGTAAGCCGCCCTGCCATTCAGATGGAACGTTCGGTCCTGCGAGTGCCTTCAGAAAGGGTTCGGCATCCCTGTAAGCGATCGGTACTACAGGAATGTTGGGAAGATCCGTAGCTTCGGCAATTGAGAGTCTTTCGGCATCTTTAGTCGCTGCCCAACCTGGGGTTAGCGGATCACTGGCGTGCTGAAAAATATATTTCACGGTTCCGCGTTGTATCGCGTCCGCTGAACGCCACGGTCCGCGAGGATAAACATCGCCACGCATATAGCCATCATCCGCGGGATCCGAGTATAAAATTAAGCCAACCGCTCCATTATCACCAGCAACCTTAGCCTTCACACCACGATAACTGCCGCCGTATCGAGCGATACAAATTTTACCTGCTACCGAAATGCCTTGTTCGGTGAGGGTTTGGTAGTCTTCAGGTAAGCCTTTATTGACATAGATGAGCTCGGCGGTCACGTCCGCATCCGGCGAATAGGCATTGTACCCCGGTACAATTTCTGTTTCATAGGAATCCTTGTCCCATTCCCAACTCGCTTCTTTACCGACAGCGATATGCTGAAAAGGTGAGAGGAGTTCTACATGCACCTCAATCGGATGCGGCAGATACACATGATACTCGTATACCTGAACCTGTAAACCGTAATTTTCATATTCAGTCCGAAGGTATTCGGCGACTTTGCGGCTATTCTCTGTACCGGCGAGGTGAGATTCCTCAGTCAGATAACGTAATTTGTGTTCGCATCTTTCTGCTGAAACTAATTCTTTAAAACGGGTCTCATATCGTTTTTGTGCGTCAGCACTTTCTGCGGTGAACCCACGCATACCAAAAACATTATGAGAAGAAAGGACAAATGTAACAAAAACACAGATGAAACAAAAAGTCGATTTCCCAGCCCATCCTGGCAGATAAGATATATTTTTTAGCGTTGTAATAAGTCATTACCCCCTTCTGTTTTATGTACCATGATAACATATTTCCTGTGTATTTTCATCATATTTTTTGATCGTGTTCGATTTTCACCATTCTTCTGATTACTGACAATCCAACAGTTTCGTTACGAATCATTGATTGCTGAACGCCGCTTCTGTTGGGTTTCGCTACGCTCTACCCAACCTACAAAACTGGACGGAAACCATTTTTCTGATTACTGACAATCCAACAGTTTCGTTACGAATCATTGATTGCTGAACGCCGCTTCTGTTGGGTTTCGCTACGCTCTACCCAACCTACAAAACTGGACGGAAACCATTTTTCTGATTGCTGACAATCCAACAGTCTCGAAAAAATGCTTCTCAGAATTGACAAACCCCTGCATTATTTGTTAAAATAGAAGTGTAATTAAAAATTGAAGGAAGACTTAAATGGACGCAAAGATTCTAATTGTTGAAGATGAGCGTGATATTGTAGATTTACTGCGATACAATTTGCAGGAATCAGGTTTTGAAACAGATTACGTCCGGAACGGTGCAGATGCCCTCCATCGGGCTGTCGAAAAGCCGCCGGATCTCATTTTGTTAGATTTGATGCTCCCCGAGGTGGACGGACTGATTGTTTGCCGTTTATTAAAGAACGATCCACGAACGAAGCATATTCCGGTTGTGATGGTAACAGCGAAAACCGAAGAGCGCGACCGCGTCGCGGGACTCGAACTCGGTGCTGATGATTACATCACAAAACCCTTTAGTCCAAGAGAGGTCGTACTCCGGGTATCCGCTGTGCTACGCCGCATCCAAGCCGGTAAAGAAACGGAGAATACCAAACAGATCGAAACGCACGGAATCACAATCAATCTGGATAAACATCAAGTACTGACGGAAAGCGGTTCAATTGATCTCACGGCGACCGAATTCAAACTCATTACTCTATTTGCCCGTTCGCCGGGACGCGTCTTTACCCGCGATATTCTAATGGACGTGATTTGGGGACAGGAGTATTACGGCATCGATAGGACAGTGGATACACATGTCAGCCGTCTTCGACGGAAGCTCGGAGAATTCGGTAAGCATATTGAAACAGTGCATGGGGTCGGATATCGGTTCAAGGAAAGCAGTTGAGGACGACTCTTGCCGGTTGCTAAGGGGAGGGGGATCTCCAGTCTCTACTCTTAACTGACTGTTGATGAAGGTGCTTTCAAGCGAGAGGTAACCCACAAGGTTTCCTCCCGCATTGAAGTGCACTTATAGGGTTGGTATATGAATTTTGCTCCTGCACCTACGGAAACTGTATTCCCTGTTTTCGGCACACCTTTCGGATTTTGTTAACCGCACCGCCTATTTGCTTCCCATTTCGCGTAACCCCAAAAAGGTGTTGACTGACAACACGGCGGGAAATGCCGAGAATGTCTCCAATTTCCTCTTGTGTTTTACCTTTGTAAAAATAGAGTTGAATACACTCGGCTTGGCGTTTGGTTAGTTCGTTTGCGATAATCCTACGAATCTGTTTCAGGACTGCCTGCCGCTTGGCACGGCGCGCCGCCATATATTCGTCATCAGGTGCCAGATACCAGAAATAATCCTCGGTCGTAAGTTGATCGAAATACTCCGGTGGTACCGGAATTTCCCAAAAGTCGGGATTGAACTTGGGCATAGATAGAGCAACTCCGTCTAATATGCGGCAATCGCGCCTATGCCTTAATCAAATTATCGATAAAGGTCAGAGGCACCATCGCCATAATTGAATGCTTTCAGGTGAAGTGTGGCGTGGTTCATAGTCAACATAATGGTTACCTCCTTATCCTCCTTATTTTTTATCATTGGGAACGGTGCCAGAATGTCAATGACATTCAGCAAGACAACTTTTGCAAAGTGTACGTAACAGTATACCCAAAAACAGAAAAATATACCATAAAAATTCGGTTCAGTGCGGGACGCGTATCCTGCCCTGAAAACAGCATACCTTCAAAATAGGGGACAGAGGGGTTTGAACCCCCTGTCCCTTTCCAAAGCGTGCGACACTCAGTGTCACACCACAAGGGCGCAACACTAAGTGCCACACCTCCTCTGGTTTGCTAACATAACAAATACCTCCTTTTCCGCAATACAGCGGCATTAGGATATCGTTGTCAAAAAATGACAGCGATTCACCCTATACACATTTTTGGATGCACTTTTGCATGTTTTTGGAGAAAAAAAATGAAAATTTTTGCTTCGAGATCAAAAAAACAATTAAAAAGGCACTGAGCCGCCGGCAACAATGCGCTTCCATCGGCTTCGATTTATGACTCACTGAGCTGCACCCCAACCCAATCTATCCAAGAAACAAGTTGAGGTAATTCACTTATACCTAAAGTTATTGAGCTGGAATTCGGTTCATATCCCACAGAATGACTGTGCCGTTGTCACTACTACTGGCAAGCGTGCTTCCATCTGGACTGAATGTTACATCTCGATTCCAACCCGGATGTGCGGTGAAAACGCCCGTACGCTCACCAGTGACGGTATTCCACAATTCAACCGTTTGCCAACTTGCACTTGCAATCGTTTGTCCATCAGGACTGAATGCGATGCCATAGATAGCAGCCTTTGCCTTCACGATTGTATGTAGCAAGTTCCCAGTGTGCACATCCCATAAACAGATTCCCCTACCCTCGCCGCCACTTGCGAGCACATTACCATCTGGAGAAAATGCGATAGCAGCGGCTTCATGCCGATGTCCTGTAAGGGTTGCTTTGACTTTGCCTGTGTGAATATCCCACAACCGAATTACTTCTTCGTTAGTTGCCACTGCAAGCGTCCGTCCGTCGGGGTGGAGCGAAATTGCCCTGACACCGTCAACTCGATCTGGCTGCGTAACGTTTCCAATGATGGTTTGCATAAGGTGTCCGAATGGAACATACCACATATAGATTGTATTTTCCCAACTTCCGCTCACAAGCGATTCACCATCTGGTAAATAGACAATAGAAGGCACGCCTTCTGTGTGTCCAGCAAACGTTTTGAGAAGCTTTCCGGTTTCTATATTCCAAAAACGAATCTTGCCATCCCAACTTCCACTCGCAAGCGTTTTACCATCAGGGGAATACACTACTGAACTAACGGTATCTGTATGTCCAACGAGCGTTTTCAGCAGTTTGCCGGTCTGTACATTTCTTAGCGGAATTGTATAGTCTGCCATCTCACTACTTGCAAGTGTGCTACCATTGGTTGAAAATGCCACCGATCTCGCTATAGACGTGTGACCCGTGATGGTTCTCAAGAGATCTCCAGTGCTTGTATCCCAGAAACGCAGTGTTCCATCGTATCCTCTACTCACAAGGGTTTTTTGATCCGGTGAATACATTACAGCATCCACGTCATCTGTATGACCTCTAAGAATTTTTAGGGTCTCACCGGTGCTTACATCCCAAAAACGGATTGTCTTATCCGCACTTCCACTAACAAGTGTCGCGCCGTCTCGTGAAAAGATCACAGAACGGATATAATCCGTATGTCCAACAAAAGTTTTTAGATTTTTTTTAGTCTGGACATCCCACAAACGGATTATAGAATCTTGATCACCACTCGCCAGCGTCCGACTCTTCGGTGAATACGCAATACTATAAATTCGATCGGCGTGTCCCTCAATGGTTTTCAGGCGTTGTCCCGTCTCCACATTCCAAATAAGAACCCTATTGTCTCTCCGGCCAACACTCGCGAGTGTTTCTCCATCGTTTGAATACGCGATCATCTGGATACTATCTGTAGGCCCGCCAAGGGTTTTCTGGAGCTCACCGGTGTGAACATCCCAGCGTCGAATTGTTTTGTCCCGACTTCCACCGACGAGTATTTCACCTGTCGGACTGAACGCCAACGCATAAACCCTATCTTCGTGTCCTACCAGAAACTTCTTCAGTCGTTTAGCGTGTAGATCCCACAAAACCACCTGACCATCGGTTGCCCCGGCAAGCGTTCTTCCATCGGGACTCAACTCCATGATATTCCACATAGCCTTTGTACCCAGGTCGGTCAGCAGGTCGAGTTCTTCACCCGTGCGCGCATCATATATCCAGATGCCGATCGTACTCAAAACAGCGAGCCGATTCCCATCGGAAAAATACGCGAAATCACGGATGGCACCTTTCCCGAAACGCACGAGAGCCCCCTCAGGCAGCTTCCATCGAGTGTAATCTTGCGCGGAACCTTCTGGTAAAAAGGGAGCGGTAATTAACAAGAAAATAAGAATAGCGTTGAAAAATTGTGCTGTTTTCATATCAATTTCCAAACACGGTAGGTGCGGTCTCCCGGGGAAACATAGGGATCAATTTAACGTTGATTTAATGGGTAGCAGGCATACGGCGTATGTTTTTGTCCGTCGAACATGCGTAGGTTACGGACTAGGCGTGTGCCTCCTACTTTGCCTACGCATTTAGTGACAACTTGGGTTCCAGTACCACTATTTATATACACTTTTGGATGCACTTTTGAAGGTATATGACCGAACAAAAAATAGGGACAGAGCGAAATAATCCTCTGTCCCTTTATAGAGCTTATGGGCAGCCACAAGGGCTGCCCCTACAAGATGTGCATATATTTGTACAATCCACTATAAATCAAAGTGGTGTGCTGTGCAACCACTTTACATAATATTATTCCGAGAAAAATTACGCTTCGGGATCGAAGAACAATTTCAGTGGTGCACTCAATTGTGGTGTCAAATCCTCATCCTCTACTACCTTCTCACCTGTCCATTCGCTGCGCTCAATGCCCATCGTGTAAGCCTGTTCTGCGGTGTCGGCGTAACTGAGGTATTGGAACCCCGCATTCTCAAAGCAGATGAGTGCGGGTCCGTTGTCAGGTGAGACTTGTAGCGTGATGTGTTCAGCCTCCAGTCGTTCAAAGACGTAGTTTAACGTTTCAAGGAGTGCATCAGTGCCGTATCCGCGAGCGCGGTAGTCAGGTCGAATGACAACGAATTTGAGGGTAACCGTGTCGGCATCGCACTGAAGGAGCACAAATCCGATGAGAATACGCGTTGTGCGGATTTCAATAGCGAGGGCGTGCATCTGCTCATTTTCCATCCAGCGACGCCAATCCTCAAGAAACATCTCGAAAGACGCTCGTGATGCGTAGAGGAGATTCCTGATACCCGGTCGGTTTATCCATCCCCAAATTCGTCGGAGTTCATTTTCCGCGATCTGTCGGAGATGAACACCGTCACCGTGAAGCCGTTCTAACTGGTACAACTGACTTCTCAAACTTTCCAATTGTTCCGAATGCGCACCGACTTGTGCTCCTGCTGCACGGATCATACGCTGATTCGGGCGATCCATGAATTGTGCCTGCTTCACGCGGTTTTGGAAGTATCCGAGTTTCTGTTCACTTCTTTCGATAATACGCATCAAGTTCTGAATGGCATCCTCCCACTTTTGTGGATCAGCGTTTGCGTCGTCGTTCGTTTCGGTTCGTTCTTCTCTTATCTGAGTTTCGTTCATATCTCCCTTCCTTGAATCCAGAGATCCGGAGATAACTTTCATATCGGAGTGGATTAATATCGCCAGTTTCAACTGCCTGTTTGACTGCACATGAAGGTTCGTGCTGGTGCGTGCATGCGGCGAATTTGCACACTGGAATATAAGGTCGCATCTCCGGAAAATGAATATCTAATCCCTGCTCATCATCAACTTCGAGCAAACCGAGGGTTCGGATACCCGGTGTATCCGCAACGAATCCACCGAATTCAAGCGGCAATAGCATGACTTCGGTTGTCGTGTGCCGCCCTTTATGGATGCGCGTGTCCACTTCACCTGTGCGCAGCTGGAGTCCCGGTTGCACGGCGTTAAGTAGAGAGGATTTACCTACACCCGATGAACCTACAATCGCTGAAATACTATCCCGCATCACCTCCCGCAATTCTTCAACACCAACACCTGTCATGATACTTGTATAAACCACTTTATAACCTAATTCTTCATATAAACTGAGTTCACGTTGTACATTCTCGAATTTAGCCAAATCCAGTTTATTAATACAGATAACAGGCTCAACATCAGATGCCTCTGCGGTGACGAGAAACCTATCAAGCATACGCAGTTTGAGTGTCGGATGCCGTGCAGCGAAAATAATGAGAAGCATATCCAAGTTAGCAACAATAACCTGTCGCCAACCGTCCATGCGGATGCGTCCAAACTGGGTCTCGCGCGGCAGACATTCCTCAATGTACCCACTCTCTGCTGTGGACGTTGCTGCAGAAATACGGACCCGGTCGCCAACGGCGATGAGATCCACGTACGGCATCTCTTTCGTCTCAGCGAGCCGTCGTTTTTCATCTTCAATAAGGTGGTGCCGTAAGGCGCAAGTATAGCACGCCTTGCCAACCTGCACCTCATAAGCACCACTATGCGCTTTTATTACAATGCCTTCCATAGTTGTTAGATTCGGAAGTGGCATCAAGAACTCCTCATGCAACAGCACGTTATGTGCCAGGATTCCGCCAGACAATGCGTCCCCGTGTTAAATCATAGGGAGAAAGTTCAACGGTAACCTGATCGCCGGGTAGCACCCAAATTTTGTGCTGCATTAGTTTGCCAGCGAGGTATGCCACAACTTTGTAATCGTTCTCTTCTAACTGGACATGAAAAAGGTTCCCCGGTAGGGATTCCAGTACAGTTCCAAGAACGCGGATTGCAGCGTCTTTGGATACTTCTTTAGAGGTTTCGTGGACATTAGTGGTCGTGTTTTCGGTTCTCATTTCTATTTCTCCTTTTTGTAATGATTATTTGTTACCTTATATACGCTATTGGATGCACTTTATTAACGAATTGTTCGGAAAAAAAGTTGACATAAAGCCTTAAAAGTTATAAAATACGCAAAAGGGAGATGGTCATTCAGTTTTTATAAAAGGAGAAGAAAATGAGCCAAGCTTTACCGCTTGTCGCCTATCCTGACCTCGATAACCAAGTCACGGCGATGGAGGAAGACGGATACGCCTACTTACCTAAGGTTATTGAAGGCGAACAACTCTCGGAACTTCGTGCTGCGATGGATCGGCTAACCGCGATCCCCGAAAGTTTTGATCGGCACGGCACCATCGAGAATGGGAACGGCTTCCTTAACAAACATATCAATAACGCCTTCAACCGCGACCCTGTCTTCTTACGATACCTGGATCGGTCTCCAGTTATCGAATTGGCAGAAGCAGTGCACGGCGAAGATTGCCATGTCATCGGTATGACCGCATGGGTAACGGGTCCGGGTCGCCCTGACCAAGGATTGCACATAGATTGGCTGCCGATCCCACTGCCAGCGGACCTTCTGGAAGATCCACGCGTCAAGGTGCCAATTTTCATCACAACCGCACACTACTACTTAGACGATCTTTACGAAGACCTCGGTCCAACAAAGTTCATACCGGGCAGCCATCTTTCTGGACGGAGGCCCGATGGCGAAACAGAATGGAAAGGGGCAACAGAAAAAAGCATCCTCTGCAACGCCGGTGATGTCGTGATCTTCCGAAGTGAAGTCTGGCATCGAGGTACAGCAAACAAGAGTGATCAGACCCGATACCTCTTACAAGTGCATTACGCAAATCGGATGATAACGCAGAAATTTCCACCCTATTTGAACCGGTTTCAGTTCAACGCAGAAATTTTGGAGCAGGCAACGGAACGTCAACAGCGCTTAATGGGCAATCACCGACCCGGTGCCTACGATTGATTCCAAATTTTTCAGAGAACAGGGACCTCTACTGAGGATAACAGTTTCGTTTGAATAGAAAAGAGACTATCGGGACACCGCCAGTACCAAACGTTATCAGCGAGGAGCCGCACGGAAAAATTATTGCCCTCAGTCTTCTCCTTGCGTTTCTTTGGGGTGGGAATTCGCCCTCCATAAAAATCGGTTTGGAAGACTTTCCCCCAATGGCGCTGGCGTTTCTCCGTTTTGTGATTGGACTTGTCGTTATTGGCGGCTGGTCGTTGTATCGCGGTGTCTCACTTGGCTTGCGTAAAGGCGAACTCCCTCGCCTGATGCTGCTCACAACGATTTTCATACTCCAAATTATTTGTTTGAACACCGGTACCCTCTTCACAACAGCCTCCCGCTCCACTATTTTTATCAACGTCTACCCCTTTTTCACGGCACTCTTCGCGCATTTCTGGATTCCGGGTGAACGTCTCTCTGTTCCAAAGACATTGGGAATTATTGTTGCCTTCAGTGGTGTTTGCATAACAGTTGCCCCGAACCTCGCTGAAGGTGAAACGAGCGTTATTGGCGATCTCCTTGTCCTCATCAGTGGATGTTTCTTAGGGCTACGTGTCGTGGTGACAAAACTACTCGTCCAAGCCATACACCCGTACCGGCTTCTCGTTTGGTATTTAAGTTTGAGTCTCCCATGTTATGCCGTAATAAGTCTCTTACTGGAACGCGGCGAACCGATGCAGCTGACCCTTTCAAGTGCTGTCGCACTCCTTTATCAAGGGGGTGTTATTGCCGGCTACTGTTTCTTGGCATGGACTTCAATACTTGAGCGGTATAGTGCAAGCAAATTGGTTGTGCTGTTTTTCGCAACGCCGTTGTCGGGTGTTGTGTTTAGTTACGTGTTTTTAGGCGACGAGTTGACGCTGAGTCTTTTGGGGGGTGCTGTTCTTGTAGCAGGTGGGATTTATCTTGTGAATATACGACGTTGACGCATTCAAAACCTTTTCAGATGTATTGTTTAGTCACTAATAAGGCGAGGCAAAGAAACCTCGCTAGCGGAGAGGATAGGTAGCAAAAACGGAGGTTAGGAACCTCACCAGCCTTGTGCGAACTGGGATTGGGCATCGGAGATTGCTGCCACGAATGCATTGTCAGTAAACCGTAACCGAAGCATGAGAAAGTTGAGAAAAAGGAGGGGAGGATGCCGGGCGACTACGGAGCCTCCCCATAAGTTGATACGCCTGTTGGTCAGTAAACCGTAACCGAAGCATGAGAAAGTTGAGAAAAAGGAGGGGAGGATGCCGGGCGACTACGGAGCCTCCCCATAAGTTGATACGCCTGTTGGTCAGTAGGTGTTATAGTAAAGCCCACAATTAAAGTTTAGAACGAGTTGGCTATATCCATTTGCTCCTTAAGTGAGATGTGGAACATACCGTCGTCATGGGTTCCGGCGTAAAGTCGATCGTTACTGATAACGAGAAATCGAATACTATTGGGAACGTCTGCGGAAAGCAATTCCCACTCGCTGTGAACATCTAATCGGTAGGCACCGCTATCGCCGACACCATAGATTGTCGTGCCGTCTACAGCGAATCTGTCTATAACGGTGGGCATCTGGTTTTTATCCGTGATAACCTGCCAGTGTTCGCCGGTTTCTGAGATCAATACGCCTTTGTCGGTTGCGATACAAATCCTTGATCCCGCGAAGGTAATCGCCTTGAAATGCGCGATCGGCATCGGTAACGTTGACGTGATGTCTTTCCAAGTGTCTCCGCTATCAACGGATTGAAACAATTTTCCATCTGTCTTACCGGCATAAACGGTATTTCCAGAAACAGCCAATGCAGAATTGGGATTGACATCGACGAATCTCGTGTCTATCCATTCGGGATTGCCGGGTTTCCATTTGAAAAGATGTCCGTTGTATTCAGCGTAAAATGTTCCACCAGCGACGGCGACGGCTCCGATTTTCGTATATTTTTTTCTTTCTAGCTGCAACATGTATGGAACATTTTCATAGCGCGGTTCTGGATCGGATGCAAAAGCGGGTACTCCATGAATCCGTATGAGTTCATCGCCTACAGCGGATGTGCGGAAGATATTCGGTTTGTTCTCTTGAGTCGAAATAGCGTAGAGGACATTATTGGCGATTGTTAG
>CAZGAW010000054.1:18642-32811 GCA_964523645.1 uncultured bacterium
TCGGTTTGTTCTCTTGAGTCGAAATAGCGTAGAGGACATTATTGGCGATTGTTAGCTTCAGGTTTGCATAAAAATCGGTATCCAATTTGTGTGTGTGCTCGTGGGTATTGAAGTGAACGCTTTCCCACGTCTCCCCTCCATCCGTTGAGTGGACAAGGTCTCCGCCGATATGCATGTAGAGTCTATTATTTAGGGTGATCAAGTCGTACATCGCGGGTCCTGTCATTCCATCGACAAATGGATGCCAGGACTCACCGGCATCGGTCGTGCGACTGATTCCGAATGCATCGGCTTTGTAAAATGTATTCTCATCAATAGCGACAGCTGGGAATCTGGGTAGCATAAATGAACTGATGATAGATCTAAGCGGGGTCCAGGTTTTCCCAGCATCAATGGATCGAAATTCGGCTATTCCAAGGACTAAAAGGGTTTTACCTGCAGCCAGGACCTGTATGGCAGAATCCAGATTCATCACTTGGGATTCATCTGTGGGTGTTATTTCAGTCCATGAGGCTCCAAGATCTATGGAGTGGAAAACCCTTTTTTCCAATGCTTTAAGGGTCGGTATTTCCGGAAATGATCTACTGATTTCGGAGTAAACGACATCAGGTGCCATCCCGACATAGAGGTTGTTTTCATCCACTGTCAAGGCGTAAACGGCACCGGATGCGTCGGTGAACAGTTGTTGCCAGTTGCTTGAATCGAGGCGATAAAGCCCTCGGTTTGTGCCAGCGAATAGGGTGTTTCCCACTACAGCAACAGTGTAAATCCGTTTCCCTGTCAATCCGTTGTTCAGGGGTTTCCAGGACTGACCGGCATCGGTAGATCGAAACATTCCTTTCTCTTGAAGGGCAAGATACAGTGTTACCGTTGCGTTCGGATCGTGTTTTTGGGTTGTCGTTGTGGCGATGAGTCCGTTTGCGATCCCCTTTGGACGCGTTCCAAGAACGTTCCAGGTTTCACCGCCATCCCTTGAAGCGAGCACCTCATCAACAGAAACCGTATAGAGAGTGCCTTGGTGTTCTGTGAGAGGCACTCGGTACTGTCCGACGGTGATGTCGGCGTTAATAAGCACCCATGTTGCGTCGGGTGTCAATTTATAGAGTCCTGTTTTTGCGGCAGCGAAGATTGTTCCGTCAGCAGCTTCAAAGATGTCATAGACAATACTGCCTTTCGGTCCGATTGACTGTGTCCATTGGGAATTGGAAAACTGGGCGGCATCGTCGTCCCATGTGTTTGTTGTGAGAGGGGTCTGTGAGGTTCGCATACCGGCACCGCTGTTTTTACCGGGGATAATTGTTCTACCGATCTGGTTCCGGATCGCGGGTTTTGCGACGATCTCAAGGTAGATAGGCTCATCAACGAGTTCAATGGTAGGTTCCGATTGTGCATCGAAACTGTATGGCTTCTGAAACCGGAGAAGGTATTGACCGCCGAGGCCGAAGAGGATGACCAAGACGGCTGCGGCACTCAGCGCTGCCAGCGGGAGCAAGGGTTTCTTAGCCGGTGGTGGCGATGTCGGATTCAGGTCGGCAATGTGTCGCATGACGTTTTCAATGAGATTGTCGGACAATTGCACACCGTTAAGCGTTTCGCGCACGAGGGCTTCCTCTTCTTGTAGCCGCTGGCGCGCGCGTCGGAGTCGGCTCTTAATTGTATTCGCCGATACGCCTAAGAATTTGCCGATCTCCTTGGATTTCATTTCACCGAGGTAGTAGAGCGTCACCACCGTGCGTTCACTCTCTGGGAGTTTCTCGAGAAGTGCTTTGACGAGATTCTGGCGACGATTGGTGGCTTCAGCTTCACGTTGATGAGACGTATAATGTTGGTGTGAAACTTCTTCTATATCTTCTGGAAGTGTCTCCTCTAAGGATTGCATATTCAACCTGCCCATTTTCGCTTTATTTCGCTTTATCCAATTAATGCAGCGTCGATTGGCGATGACATACAGCCAACCCTCAAATCGGTGTGGATCCTGTAATGTCCCAAGTCTTTTGTAGACTTGGATAAAGGTGTCTTGGGTAAGTTCTTCAGCGATCTGAAAATCCCCAATCTTCCGCCATATCAGGGCATGAACACCTTTTTTGTGCTTCCGCATTAATATACTGAATGCTTCGTCGTCGCCCGACAAAATTCTACGAATCAGTTGAACATCATTATCTACCATCAGAATTCTCCATAGTTTTGGCTAATATGACCTAAGTTGCCGCCTTTAAGCATTGATCTTTTAGATTGTGCTTGTAGAGGTGCAAACTAAAAGTTTGCGCTACAAAATTCCTGTGGAGCATCAATCCGCTTCAATGAAAAACGGGGTCTGCATGGTTACAATCTTATAAGCTGCAACTTGGGTCAATATACTAAACGCCTTGTCGTCGCCCGACAAAATTCTGCGAATCAGTTGAACATCATTATCTGAGAGTATTGTCTTATAGATAGATTTTGGGTTTAATCCCGCCAAGGGAAAATAAGGTAAAAAACTGGATTTATGGTAAACCCGAAATCTGTATATCAATATTCTCCTTCATAGTCTCGGTTAGTGAACCGTTCTCATTAAAAAAATTTAAGTAGAATCACGTTGCCCCTTTTAATTATAAAGACACCATTTATTTCAAAAAGGGTGCATTTATAGGAAAAATATTTGAAAAATGCGATTTTTTTTATTTTTTTACGCAATTGTAGCATAAAACGCATTTGTTTTCTGAGGCTTTTTAGTTAAAAAAATCTTATTAAAATCTTCCCTGTAAACCTACACAGAATCGCCTACCAGCCCCTTCAAACCTTTAAGACCTTTTTAGCAGTATGCACCTTTTTCGTCAATAAGTGTGTCTTTAAGTTATAAAGCGTGAAAAGTTTATAACTGACCAAAACGAAAACAAGGAGATTGACAGTGCAAAGTTTCTTTCCTAAGACCTTACATCCCCTTCACATCTTTGAATCAGAGAGTACCCTTTATGCGGCGGACCTCGAGAGAGCACGCGTCGTTGAGCTTTCGGATGCCATGGGGGAGATGTTGAAGTTCGCGGAGACCCAGAACGACGCGGAAATCCGGCAGACACTCGGGAAGTTTTATACGGATGACGATATTCTTGAGGCATTTGAGAGGCTCTCGGTGCTTGCGCGTGAAGGCTTGCTATTCAATCGTGGTGAGGAGCTGAGGACGACCTTCATCGCCGAAAGCCAACGTCGAAAGTTACTTGTCGCTATTCCAGGGCTCGCTGTAGATTCGTATTCTGACATTGAGTTGTTATCTGCGGGGACGAATATGGCACTTTCTCAGATGTTCCATCACCTCATCAACGACGTAGACCTTCATTTTGCGGGTAATCAAAATCGCGAGTTAGGCGAGAATATGTATGAAGTCAATATGAGTGTGCGTGACTTCAAACGGCTGAGTCGAAGGATCAGTGACACCTACTTCGGTATTCTCACGCTACATCAAGAACATGAGAATTGGCTTTTCCCGCTTTATGAAGAGATTGAACTCCCTCCGATTCTGGTTCAGTGTCATGCGCCACGGGGCCACGGCGGTGATGCGATGAATTCGCTTTTACGGCACTATGCGGCGATGCGAGATTGTGATGGTTTTACGGCACCTTCGGACTATGTCCGCGAGTTTTATACGGATTATGTCTGGGACCCGAGTTTCTTCAATACGTTGCCGAACGGCGTGGATTCAACGCTATTTAAGCCGATGGACAAAACAGCGGCAAAGCGGGAAGTCGCTAAAGCGGTTGGAGATGCGCGTATTGAGACGATGCCGACTGTGGGTTATCTCTCACGGGTGCAATCGGAGAAAGGGGCGTCTGTCTACTTGAAGTTGGCGGAACTGAATCCGCATCTGCTTTTCTTGATTGCGGGTCCGAGTCTTGGTCGGTATGCGTCTTGTGAACTTCCTGATAACCTTGTCTACGTCGGTTTCCATCCGCGCGAGAGATTGCCGCTTATCTACAATGCGTTCGATGTTTACTGTTTTCTGTCGATGTCGGGTGAAGAGACGTTCGGGCTAACGGTGCTTGAGGCGATGGCATGCGGTGTGCCGCCTGTTGTGCCGAATTTCGACGGTGTCCCGTCGGTTGTTGCGGATGCCGGTTTGGTTGCCGATGCCGAGAATTTCGACCAAGATATAGCAACGCT
This sequence comes from uncultured bacterium, assembly GCA_964523645.1. Lineage (GTDB taxonomy): Bacteria > Poribacteria > WGA-4E > WGA-4E > WGA-3G > WGA-3G. The sequence goes on from CAZGAW010000054.1 coordinate 22,777, forward strand.
TGTGAGTTATCCGTGTCCGATAGATTTTTCCGAGAAGCTTAATTTGCTATTCAGCGATATTGAGATGCGTAAACGGTTTTCTGAGAAGGCGAGAGCGCGGGCGGTGTCATTTACTTGGGATAAGACAGCGCGTCGGATTGTGCAGTTGTTTGAGGAACTGCATCGGAAAAAGCGGCTTATGAATCCGAACAGACTGTTGAGTGTGTTTGCGCCGACACAGTCGTTGGCATCAGCAGAAGCGGAGATGTTGAAATACAAGTCGGTTGTGTTGAGTATGAACGCGCGTTACGACCGGTGTCTCATAAGAAATGCGGCGTATCCGATGCGTGTTGAGGACGGACTAGTGCTGAGTATTTTGAAGGACCATACCCCCAGAGAAGCAGAGGCACTCCTCACTGCGTTGATCTCGGATGAAACGGAAGCCAAGGCGACTCTTAAAAGGGTTCGCGGTTTAATCAATGCGACGGCATAATTAATGAATAGCAATTAGCCATCAGCTAGGAGGTTGCAGATAAAATCGAACCTTTTTTGCTAACTGCTGACCGCTATTATAGTGAAGTCGAAAAATAACTCTCACTGCGAGGCAATTTCAGAGAGTGGCAGCTCCATCCCACCGCCGCTGGCGAGGTTTCCTAACCTCGCCACATTATAGCGTGTAAACTTAATTGTGGGTTTTACTATAAAACAGAAGAGGAACACAAATGATGAAACGTAAAACAGATTATTGTTTGAAGCGTCACCATAAATTTAAACATGGCGGACGCAAATATGTAGCCGACCTTGAGACGGACGACCTCGTTGAAGTAAACGACGTGGAATGGGAGATCCTCTCGCGTTATGAGTCGCAGACGAAATATGAGATCGTGAAAGTGTTGCAGCAGCGGTACAGGGTGTCCGCTATCTTCGAGGGCATTGAACGGTTGGAGCGACTTGGAAGGCAAGGTTCACTTCTGTGTCCAATGGTTGAACCAAAGCCGCTGCCGGGTGGAGAAGGTAATCGACATCCGAAGTTGTTGGTTCCGTTTAATTTTACGACGGAGAAGTCGGCGTTGGACCACGTTACGAATCTGAATCGGTATCAACTCTTAACACACCTGAGCAAGTATGCCGAGTTGGAGACGTTTAACTTTTCCAGAGACGGAGTGGCGGCTGACATAGATTTGGGTCAGATTGGGGTTCGGCATATAGAAGTTAAGGATGACAACACTTTTTCACCAGCGTGGTATGCGGGCGACGGATACACCGGTGTTCTACTCCTATCGCAATTTCTCTTAGATGACCTGTTGTTCTATCAAGTTCCAGATGTCCCGATTGTGCACTGTATAGAGGGTTTTCAGGGCTTACAAGGAAGTATGGTTGAGACCCTTCTGACCCTGAACGCTTTTCAAGATGCGAAGGATACGTTGGTTGTCAAGTCATCGTGGATGAAGGCGTGGCTTGAGGAGTTGGGTGTTCCAGGAGAAAAGGTGTGTGTTATCCCTGACGGCATAGATGTGGTTTCCGAACCGTTAGTGGATAAGGCGTTGGCGAAGCGTCACACGGCAGCGGTTTTTGACAATCCAATGTTTACTAAACAACCGGTTATCGGACTGATCTCTGGGTTTGAACCGAATCGTGGCGCGGCGTGGATTTCTGAGTTTGCGCGATCTAATCCACACTTGGCGATTTTTGTCTATGATGTGATGTTAGCACGGCATGGGCGACACCTGCCGGAGAATGTGGTGGTTTTCAGTGTCGAGAATGAGGAGATCCGATCGATTTTACCGCTATTTTTTCAGGCACTCGACCTTGTGTGTTTCCCAGCGATTCCCGGGACTCCGCTTTCGGTGGTTTCCGAGGCGATGGCGTATGGGGCGGCTTGTGTTGTCATGTCGAAGTATGGGATGCCGGCAGAAGTCTCAGATGCAGGTGTTGTGGTACCAGCGGAATGGGATCGTTTTGGCAACTTCCGTGTGTCACTGCGGTGTCTATCGGAAACGATAAACGGATTATTGGCACCTTGTAGTAGGCGTGCGGCATTTGCAGACAGCGCTAAAAGTGTGATGCAACGATTTACTTGGGAGCAAACGGCACGGGAAATCCTGCGGTTGTTTGAAGCGGGCTCCCGTGAAAAAAAGGACCTGTCAAAGACAACAAGCCCGCTGTTCCCATCGATTTTCTGTCGTCAATATGACCCAGGAACGGGGTCGATAGACACTTGTGCCTATCGACACGGCACGGGTAGGTATGAACATCTTGAAACCGCACTGGCAGAAGTGTTGTCTGAACATCATACATCTGCTGAAGTTGAATCGGTTGTCAAGCATTTCCAGCGTGCGGGTTCTGCTCCGACGCGCGATATGATTGATGCTGGAAATGGGTTTCTGAGCCGCGAGGGTCAGGAAACCAATCTCGCCAAGCTGGAGCATTGGCAGAAAGGAGGAATTCCAAATGAATGCCAAAGTCTTTGGTAAAATTAATCACTTCCTGAAATCTGAAGATGGACGTGTTGGTGTGAAAACCCCGCTGACACTCGGGATAGCAGGTGGAAGCCTATTGTTAGCGCAATCAGTGCTTTCCTCTTCCGCTTATGCTGGAAATGAGTGCTCCTCTGATTATGACTGTGCCCCAGGAGAGTCTTGTAAACGTGTGTGTAACGGAACAATGGCAAACGGCACCTGCTTTGGAGAAATGGTACGCAAATGCGTTAGTTCGTAATCCTGGTGATACAGGAGTTGATTCAAACGATTGATTTCCATTTTCAGTGCTCTTGTTGTGTTACCTCGTATCAGGTTCGTCCTCCATCAAATAATGTGGGCAGGCACAAGACGACCTAGGGGAAACACCCAATTAATGTGGGCAGGCACAAGACCTGCCCCTACAATCACTTTTTCAATAGCAAAACCCCCTACAATCATTTTTCAATAGGGAGAGGGAACCTTCCTAGGTTCTGCCTCCATCAAATAATGTGGGCAGGCACAAGACCTAGGGGAAACACCCAAGCAAAAATCCCAACAATCACTCCTGCCCTATTTCTCTCTAATGATCACCTCAATAACAACCGGTAGGAGGGAATTCCGATTCCCGACTTTTCATGTAGGCAAACCGAAGGTTTGTCCCGATAATTTTTTAAGCATGAACACAAATTTTTGGGGTTATGCACCCTTTTGATGCAAAATGGTGTCTTTAACTTTAAAGGGCATCCTTACCCGCGTTCAGGATCTTTTTCACATCATGGGTTAAAACATTACCGTTTGCAGTGAAGAATTGAGGTAGTGAAATCTGATGCAAACTCATATTGTCCAACGTGAAAAAGATAATCATGTTGTGCCTAAGAATGCCTTTAGCGTTTATCGGAGTGTCGTCTCGACCTCTGAATCAAGGAAGTTTTGATAACAAGTTTCGGTCTACAAGTTCCACGAAAATAGAAGGATATATGGAGGTGCCACGTTGGAGAAGAAATCCGCCGTAATCAACGACTTTTTGCAACTGAGTCCAGCAATTGAACAGTTAATTTCCCCCTATCCGTTGCTGAAGCCTGAGGATGAACAGCGCCTCACGCGCGGGGGATCTGACGGTGAGCGTGCCCTGCTCGTTTTGTCAAATTTACGACTCGTCAAATCGATTGTAAACACTTTTAAAGGATGTGGCATTGAACCTGATGATTTGTTCTCTGAAGGGGTGAAAGGACTCGTCAAAGCTGCCAAAAAATACATCCCCGATAAAGGCAAATTTGCGACCTATGCACACCCTCACATACGGGGTGAGATTATGAATTACATTGACAAGAATCGAACGCTGACGCACGTCCCAAAAACGTTGCGAAAGGAAGTGAACCTTTTTCGCCGTGCCCTTGAGAAACTCGGTGGTGCCGCCACAGATGCAAGTATCGCTGAAGAAATCGGGTGTTCCTTAGAAAAAACCAAGGCACTTCGTATTTGTTCAGAGCAGTCGACTTACGCCCTTGGGGTATCACTCATAGATGTGGATGCAGACGGGATGCAGCGTGGGGAGGATATAACAGTTCTCGAAACGCTTTGGGTAGACGATGTTGGTTATGCGGATGTGGAAACAGCCGCGGATCTTGCAACACTCCTTTCACATCTCCCACCGCTTGAGGCTGAGGTATTGCGACTTCGCTGGGGTATCGCCGAAACCGAACCACTGAGCCTCCGTGCTGTCGCCGCGCGGTTGGGAAAGGGTAGAACTTGGGTAGGAGACACAGAAAAGGCGGCACTGAATAAACTGCGGAAGATCGTCAAAAAAGAAAAAACGGACACTTCTGACTTTTGAGTCAACACTGGGAGTAGAGATGCAAGATGACTGATCGGAAAGCAGAAATATAGATTGGTGGTTAATCATTTCGTCGTCGGAAACCTGACCCACTGTTTTTGTTTATCAACACAACGTATATCAAGCACTTCTTTATTTATAGGTAACAACATGCTCGATTTTCCAAAACCTCTTCACCAACTTCATATCTTTGAAAAAGATGGTCGACTTTACGCTGCCGACTTGGATAAAGCACAACATGTTGAAATCTCACCATTGATTGCCGACATTCTAAAATTAGCGGAGCGGCAAACAGCAGAGGAGATCACACACAACCCAAATATAGTTGCTCAATTTGCAAACACTCACACAAGAAAAGATTTATCAAGTTCATAGGGAAAAGTTAAAAGACATATTATGAAAGTCTATTCAGCCTTGCTCTAACGGAATTCTAACAACACCGTAAAAGAAACTGGAACAGAAATAGTACAAGATTATGAATACAACAACTTACGAAATCATCCTTCTCTCTATGGCTGCCATTTTCTGTGCTTATGCGAGTTGGACAGACATAAAAACCCATAAGATACCAAACATCTGTTCGATGTGCCTCATTTATGCCGGCACCCTGGGTCAACTCATGGCATGGTTCTTGGGACTCACTACACCTCTGAACTTTGCCATACTGTTTATTGCGAGTGGTGTGATCGCCATCGGATTCTATACGTTTGGTGTTTTTTCGCCCGGCGACTCTAAGTTCTTCTGGGGTCTATGTTTGATATTCCCTTCCTGGTGGTTTGGACCTATCCAAGAGATGTTAATGTTTCCACCTGTGGTGCTGGCACTCAATATCATCATCCCCTACACCATCGTCGCAGTGAGTTACCTCATCGTCAAGTTAGTTCGGAACCAGGGGACGGGTGCAATGCTCCTTCAACTCATGAAATCCTCTCTTAATCGTGATTCGGTATTGGAGAAACTCTATGGATTGCTTCAGTTTATCCTCATCGGGGCAGGACTTGGCTATATTCTTGACAGAATCGGATGGAAGCTCGATCGGGTAGCGCAGTTGGTATTGGTGCTGGTTATTTTTGCGGGTGTCCAGAAACTGTTGGGGCAGCTTTTGAAAACCCCAACAGCAGTTGTCATAGTTCTCTTTGGCAGTGGCTGGCTGATGTTCAAAAACTCACCTACCCTCGGGCTGCTGCTCGGTGGGCTCACTTTTTTCTTATTTTTCTATCTGCTTATTTTCGTCGTGGCAAGGCAACTTGTGCTTCAATTGGCGAGTGCGGCGTTTGATCGAGTTATTGAAGTGTCTAACCTCCGAGTTGGGATGATCCTCAGTGAGTACATCTTTAAAATGGAGCAGGAAGGCGGTTATTTTTATTATGAGAAGCGGATGAGTAAACGTGAACACCAGGGGGATGAACTCATAACAGCTGATCCCGTTGGGCTTTCAGTAGAAACAATCAAAGAATTACAGAGTTTAGTTAAAGAAAACGCTTTTGCCCACTTTGACAACAAGATTCGGATTCAACCCACTATCCGTTTTGCCCCTGTCATCGCATTTGGGGGACTATTGACGGTGCTCTGTAAAGGTCCCTTTCACCTTGGGATAATCTCCCTTATAAATAGGTTTTTTTAACTATGAAGCTTGCTATCGCTACTTTAATTTTACTAACGCTTGTCATAGGGGGCCCACCGCTCTATACACATTGGGCGGAATCCCGCAGGCAGCAACAGATTCAGGAAATCAAGCAACAGGCGCGTCCATCCATTGGTGAAACCTTTGAAAGCGTTCTTTCGCTCCTTGAAGGAGAAGACCCGCCTTCTGTGGTCATCCTCTATACCGGTGGCACGCAAAGCCATCTGGAGCCTTGCGGGTGTTATCAGGAACAATCAGGCGGACTCCCGAGGCGCGCGTATCTTGTGTCAGAAATTCGCAAGCATGGAATCCCAACACTCTTGGTTGACGCTGGCGATATTTTCGATGGTACCGAGGATATAGATTTCCATCGGTGTCAGGTCAACCTAAAGGCGATGTCAACGATGGGATACGACGCAGTCGCGCTGAGCCAAAACGATCTCGATTTCGGTGACCTATATATCAATGAACAGCGTGCTGCGGCATCCTTCCCATTTCTCGGTGAGGCCCCCATTTACGCCGAAGCAGCCGTTGTAAAAACGGTTGGTGAATTTTCTATTGCGTTCGCATCTGCTTCAACCGAGAGGGAAGTTCCGGACGCAGATGTTTCCATTGCCCTGGGGACGCATCCTCCCGAAGCACCATTTTTTGATGCTGATATTCTTATCAGTCCTGAGAGAATAGAACACAAACAAGGAACGGATGGACCTCTTTGGGTCGGATCAACATCTGAAGGGAAAACATTAGGATTTTTGGCACTCTGGGTGAATGCAGCGGGCGAACTGAACCGGTACCACGCAGCACAAGTAGCGTTGACGGGTGATGTCCCAGAAGATGCATCTGTGCGTCAACTGCTTACCGATTTTTATCGGGAGGTTGCAGAAACGTCTGAACATAAACCACTTTTTGCCAAACAACTATTAGAACAACAAGCGAAAAACGGATATGTGTCTGCATCGGCGTGTCAGAATTGCCACGAACAGGAATACCTGCAATGGTCAGCGACACGGCATGCATTTGCTTTTGAAACGCTTTTGAAAAAAGAGCGGTATTTCGACCCGAATTGCGTCTCCTGTCATACCACCGGCTTCGGCTACCAGACGGGCTTCCAGATTGGGGATGAGGCATCCGCATTTAAGGGTGTGCAATGTGAAACGTGTCACGGTCCCGGTAAACAGCACGTCGGCAACCCGAAACAGAGTAATATCCGCAGCGGTGCTGATACATCGCTCTGTTTGCAATGCCACGACACAAAACATTCTCCCGGGTTCGCAGATGTGGTGGCACTCCACACTAAGGATGTCGACCATAGTCGAGAACCGATGAACCTTGAGGAATTATTGGCATCTCGTGTCTCTCGAATGGGAAAACCGACATTGGAACTCTTTGTGATGAGTTACTGTCCGTATGGTGTTCAAGCGGAAGAGAAAATTATCCCGATAGTGAAACAGTTTGGCGACGCTATTGACTTTAAACTCCGCTTTATCGCCCAAGAGAAGGAGACTGTTTCTCTTCAAGAGGTAACGCCATTCACAAGTCTACACGGATACCCTGAAGTGGCAGAGAACATTCGGCAGTTACTGATAGCGAGGGAATATCCCAATAAGTATCTGGATTATATTTTATGTCGCGGGAAAAAACTGGACAAGAGTTGGGAGGATTGCGCGGAGAAACTCGGTATTGATGTTGAGAAGATCCAGAAACTTTTTGACAGCCCAGAAGCCGAACAACTCTTCCGAGAAAACATAAAACGTGCCGCAGAATTGGGCATTAGAGCCTCTCCGACGATTTTAGTTGATGGACATAAATTCCGTACAAATCAGCTGCTACGGGCGAGTGGCACACCGTGCCAATAATTTCAGTGTATGAATACAATCAATACGTCCGAACAACTAACAAGGACGATGAGCCTTTTGATAAGTCATTAGAAAGCATGTCCGGGGGAGGGCTTCACTCCTACAACGATAAGATTCGCCTCGGAGATGGTGTTCCCAACACTCGTTTGGGAATCCAATCTTACCGGAACAGAAGCACCGGTAGAAAGGAGATAAACCGATATGAAGAAGAACCTTCGAGATAAGTTCCGCGACTTCCTCGCGTCCGAAGAAGGACGTGTAGGTGTCAAAGCACCTATCGCAGCAGGCATCGCAAGCGGGAGTTTGTTGTTAGCACAAACAATGCCAGCTGCTGCTGATTGGGAATGTCCATGTCTTGGCCACGAAAAATGCATGATTATTTGTGATGAATGGTCTGTCAACGCCGGATGTATAGGTGAATGGCATGGTATATGTGTTCCACGCTGAACACATTGCTGACCACATTTCCGTCGGTTCCACTGTCTTCTTATAGTGGAACCGATCCTTCAAAAACTATGCAAGGAGTTTATCATGAAATTGGCGATGAAAGAGAAATGGGGGTATTTCGCGTTGGGAACTGTGCTGCTAAGTTACACGCTGTTCGTGAGGACTATTTGTGCTCAGACTTATGGTGTTCAATACATTTCCTATGCATCCAACATAACGGGAGACTATAACATCTATCTCATGGACACAAATAGCGAGAATTTCCGTCCACTCACAAACCATCCAGCGGACGAGAAGGATCCAACGTGGGCACCTGATGGGCGTTTCTTGGCATATACCTCCAACCGAGAGGGAGATTTCAAGATTTATGTCATGGACATAGGGACAGGGGAACACCGGCGACTCACAGACCGCCATGAGAGCGAATGGGCACCTGCATGGTCTCCTGATGGCAAATGGATTGCCTTTGTCTCTGGTGGTTGGGAAAATCCGCCCTTCGGGAAAAAAACAAGCCACATCTACAAAACGGATATCAACGGTGTAAATCTGGTGCAGTTGACAGACAAAGGAAAAAACTTGAAACCCTCTTGGTCACCAGACAGTCAACGGATTGCCTTTGTCTCCTACCATCGGGGCGACGAAAGGAAGGGTATTTATGTGATGAATGCCGATGGAAGAAGGTTGAGACGCCTTAATGACCAAAAGGTGCAGGCATTCAATGGCATATTTCAAAGTAAGTGTGCCTGGTCTCCCAATGGTAAACAGTTTGCTTTTAGTATTGTTGTCCCCAAGAATGATCGAATGCACTTAGGCGTGATTGACATGGATGGCAAAAACTTTCGCCAACTCACACAAGGCGGTCCTATATTGAGACCCGGCGATCAAGTAATAAAGTTTCCAATTCCGGAGGTTGGTTCCCCAGTGTGGGCTCCTAACGGCAAATGGATCGCCTATGTTTATTCAGATACAGTGTTCGACGGAACCGCTGACATTTATGTTATAGACGCGGCGGGTAACGGACGCGGAACACCCCTTGTAGAAAGTGTGCGGCAGGATCTATCTCCTGCATGGGTACCGGAGGGGTTTCTCTCTGTATTTCCGAGTGCGGAGAAACAGACAACCCTCTGGGGCAGACTGAAACAAGAAACAGATTAAGGCTTAAATTATGACCTCAACACAACACTTATTTCAATGTCCAAAACCGATTCATCGTTTGCATCCGTTTACGCGTCAAGATCGGCTTTTCATCGTTGACTTAGACGCGGGAAGGATGTTAGAAGCGGACAACCTTATGTGGGATATATTGCAGCTTTGTCCCAAATCAACTGCGGATGAGATTCTCGAAGCTCTATCTGAAAGGTATGAGTCGGACCTCATTTATCAAGCCTTTGCACAGTTACGCAGCTTTGAGGAAAGCGGGTTTCTTGTTGGAAATATAGGGCGCGAAACACTCGAAAAAAAGAATCGCCTCAGAATCTTTGTCGCAAGTCCTATTGGAACGTGGACATCAGATAAAACATACGTTAGGAGTGGATACCGTCTTGCCTCCAAAGAGATCCTCAGCGCACTGTCGAAGTATGCGGATCTTTTTTTCATGCCTCAAAATCGGAAGTCGTTTCAGATGGGGTTTATACCATTTCTAATCGCTCAAGAGAAAGAGACAGTTTCTCTGCAAGAGGTAACGCCGTTCATGAGTCTACATGGATATCCTGAAGTGGCAGAGAACATTCGGCAGTTGCTGATAGCGAGAGAGTATCCAGATAAATATCTGGACTATATTTTACTAAAGTTTGGACAATATTATAGATTCAAGCTGCCTCGTCAAGAGGCGGGGAC
>CAZGAW010000055.1:0-32703 GCA_964523645.1 uncultured bacterium
TGCTGAACGTTGCGAAAATCTTTGATGCGCTCTACGAATCTGCGCGGATAGGTCGCTCTGTCCCAATTGTATAAGTATGGTAAACCTTAGAATTAATTGGACACGTTGAGTTGGCGAGGTTCGGAGGGAAATCCGCAGAAATACTTTCTTCGCATTGGATTTCAGCGTTTTCAATACGCAGAAATATTTTCTTCGCATTGGATTTCAGCGTTTGCAAAAACACCCCTATCAAAAACACCTCGCCAGCGGTAAAAGCGGATTGCTTCCACTGAAATGTCTATTTATTTTTTCGGTTTACCATAGTTGTCAGTTTCGGTTATCAGTTGTCAGTTAAGAGGTCACTCTTGATAACTATTCCTTCTGATAATTCGCACGCACGACCGTCTTGATGCCGCCTCGGATGTTGAAATCACCAACAACTTCTGCCTTCCGCGGTTGGCACGCTTCAACAAAATCCTCCAGCACCTTATTCACGACGTGTTCATGAAAGATACCCACATCTCGGTAGAAAAGGAAGTATTCCTTCAACGATTTCAGTTCGACACAATGCTGGTCTGGCACGTAAGTAATGCAGAGCGTCGCGAAATCCGGTAGTCCTGTCTTAGGGCATACCGCAGTGAACTCCAAGTTGGTAATCTCGATTGTGTAATCTCGGTGGCTATACTGATTTTCCCATGTCTCAATTGCAGGTGTTTTCAGTTGACGGATATGGGTTTGCAAATCATCATAGCCAGTCTGTTGGCTCATTTAAGTTCTATCTCCACTTTTCCATTTTCAGAAAGGCTCTTATCACTTAGAGGATAGCCTCTTTACCTGATTCCCGACTGCTGAGTGCTGAGTGCTAACCCTTACTTCAGAATCACCATTCGGCGGGTACGCTCAAATTCGCCAGCAGTAAACGTATAGAAATAGATACCGCTTGCGACCTTCGTTCCAGATTGGTTTCTTCCATCCCAGTACGCCGCCTTTTCTTGGCTCCGATAACTGCCCGGTGTCTGTAGCCCGATATTCAATTGGCGTACAAGTCCGCCACGGACATCATAGATTTTTAGCGTAACTTCTGCCTGCTCCGCCAGATCGTAGGGAAACCACGTTTCTGGGTTAAAAGGATTCGGATAATTCTGGAGAATCCTTGTCTGTTTAATATATCCGAGCGTCGAGAGTGCATGCGATGCTGGATCCACAGAGAAAGGCACATCTGCGGAACGGAATCCGAGATCGATTGGATTATAGATAAACGCGGATCCTGAGTTATCACCGGCATTGTCGCTACCTGATGCCCCCACAATAGCAAACGAGCCTTTGATTCCAACAGATGCCCCAAATAGGTCGGATCGGTTTGTGCCAGCGGCTTCAATTCGGCGTTTCTCCACCCAAGATAACCCATCGCGCAGAAAGGAGTAAGCCGAACCTCTGTCTATCAGAATTGATGGCTCTCCATCTGGATCGGTTAAGGGGTGATTGTCTTTCCACGCTCCGACGATTGCGGTAGCTTCGTGCATTGCGACGGCTGAACCGAATTCATCTCCAGTTTCGCTATCCTTTGCCGTTAGTTTTGCCTGTTGTACCCAAGCGTCCCGTGTTGCCACAAAAATATAAGCCGCTCCCATGTCGTCAAGGTTTCGGTCTTCTTTAGGTGCCCCGATAATAGCAGCACCTTCCGTCACATCAACGGCGTAACCGAATTCGTCACCGACACCAATATCATTTGGAAGAAACAGGAAGTCTTGCGTCCATCTGCCGCCATTGCGTGTAAAGAGATAAGCCGCGCCTGAATCTGGTCCCGCTGCGTCGCTCTGATGGGCACCGATGAGTGTATTATCGCCATAGACAGAAACAGCAAAACCGAACAGATCCCCTGGTACAGCACCTTGGTGGCTTAGTTTCGCCTGTTGCGTCCAAGAAGTTCCATTTCGGACAAAAACGTATGCCGCACCGGAATCCGTACCGACTTCGTCTTTTCCGTAGGCACCGATGACTGCAGTATTCTCATGTACTGCAACGGCTGATCCGAACCGGTCAAATATTCCGAGGTCGTCCCCAATTAATCTCGCCTGTTGCAGCCATTCGTCGCCGACCTGTACGAAAATATATGCGGCACCGGCTTCCGGTCCTGCCGCATCAACGCCGGGTGCGCCAACAAGGACAGTTTCTCCATGCATTGCGACAGCATTCCCGAACAGGTCTCCAGCCTTTGCGTTGTCAGCGATAAGTTTCATGCGTTGTAACCAAAGGGTACCGCTGCGTTCAAAGATGTACGCAGCCCCGGCGTTAGGTGCGACATCATCATCTTGCTGTGCGCCAGAGATAGCGAAGTTACCACTTATGGCAACAGACACTCCGAACTGGTCTTCGGAAGCCGTTTCGCCATCACTCAGTTTGCTACTCTCTACCCACGAAGCATCTTCTCGCTGTTCAAAGATATATGCGGCACCGGAGGATAACCCACCTGCATTGTGCCTCGGAGCACCAGCGATAACTTCGTTTTCACCGATCGCGACAGCAAATCCGAGTTGGTCACCGCCGTTTCTATCGCTGGCAACCAACTTTGTGTGCTGATTCCAAAATGGCGGTTCATTTTGTGTAAAGACGTATGCGGCACCGACAGTCTCTACGCCAACATTACCACCTATCGCGCCAATGACAGCCGTTTCGCCACGGATGTCAACAGAAACACCGAAACTGGACGCGCCATCTGGGTCAATCGGAATCATACGGACACGGATACGATTTCTTTTCTGCTCCCATTCGGTGCCTTCGCGCCTATAGATGTAAGCAGCACCATCCCCTCTGTTTTTAGGTGAGGTTGCAATCGCAAAATCCCCGTCAACATCAACTGCGTATCCGAAGTTGTCTTCCGCCTCGGTATTGTTTCCGATAAGCTTCGCTTGAAGTACCCACCCGAATTGGTTTCGGACAAAAATATAAGCAGCCCCCGCATCATTTCCAGCTTCATCGTCCCGAATCGCACCAATGATAGCCGTATCCGCATCAATTCCAACGGAGAAACCGAAGTATGCGAATCTGGAACCATCTGGCGCAGTGAGTTTAGCAGTGTGATTCCAAATTTCCCCATTTCTCTCAAAAACATAGACGGCCCCGCCATCTGCCAAAGGTTCGTTTGTTCGATGGGACCCAATGAGAACGGTATTTTCATCGATCGCTACCGAGACACCGAAATAGTCACCTGGTGTTTCCTGTGGTGAGATGATCTTGGCTTGCTCTACCCATTCAGTACCCTGCCGCCTAAAGATATAGGCAGCACCTGAGTTCCTTCCGATCCCGTCTTTCGTCGGTGTTCCAACGATGACATAATCGCCACTCATCGCGAGTGTCGTGCCGAATCGATCGCCCGTCTCAGCATCGGCGGCAAACAGTTTTTGATGTTGAACCCACCCGGTTTCGGTGCGAAGAAAGACCTGGACCGATCCCGTATCTCTACCGAAGTCAGTATCATCATTCGGAACACCTACCACTGCATAATCACCACTGATACCAACACTCGAACCGAGATTGTCCTGCAGGACAGCAGCACTTGTGTTGAGTTGCACTCGGTCGGCACTGATTTGCATGATCGATCCGACTCCGAAGAACAAGATTAATAGGGTTACCTGTATTTTTTTCAATTCTCTTCTCCTCGTTATCGAACATTATCTGATGCACTGAACTCACAAAAACAGATGTGAGTTAAGGTAAACGATTTTGATTGTTAACGTTTCCCTTGAATTCTGTTGTAATGATCCTTTATTTTCTTCCTTAATTAGTGACACAATTTGTAGACGAAAAGGGTGCATAATTTCAGAAAAATCGTATTTAAGGCCCCTTGATGCGACTACGATTCTTACAAAATTCGGCCCACCGTGTTTACAGAAACATCCTACTGAAAATGCTTCGCATACAGTTAGCAAATTGTATGCCACCCAGAAACGCACATAAAACGACAAATTTAGACCTGCTGCTGATACAATATGTGCTATAGTGTTCATTTTTTGAACAATACAGTCGATAAATATTTCAGCGTTTACCCGGGTAGGCGAAGTCTATAGATTTTTTTTGCTTTGTCCTCGCCGTACCACAGTGCCTCGCCATCCCAAGTGAGTCCATGCGGTTCACTCGGACATGAAACGGAATTGAGAACCTCACCAGATTCCGGATGGATTCGGTAGAGGATATGGTCGTTTGTGTCAGCGTTCCAAAGTGCCTCGCCATCCCATGCAAGCCCGTGTGCCCGCCCTCCCGGTGTCTGAAGTTCAGCGAGGATTTCACCGGTCTCAGGGCACTGTTTGATAAACCGCCCGGTGTTCATATCGACACTCCAGAGGTGCTCACCGTCCCACGCCAATCCGTGCGGTCCCTCTCCAGGCGATCGGAATGTCGTAACGACTTCCAAATCAGGAATCGAGAGTTTATAGAAGGTTTGTTGCCATATACTGTTATACCAAAGATACTCGCCGTCCCACTCTATACCCGCGCCCCCGGGGTAATCGGGCGAAAGTGTCAGTTCAACCTCGCCTGTCTCAGGATTGATTTTATGGATAGGTCCAACCCCTTCAACACTCCAAAGTGATGATTCGTGCCATGCGAGTCCATTGGTGCCAGCACCGGGCGCTGGAAGTTGGCGTACAGCTGCTTCACTCATTTTTTTCGACTCTCCTTGGTAATTGCTCCGCTTCTAAGAGCGCGTCTTGAATTTCAGTGATAACATCTTGTTCAGTTTCAATGGTGAGTCGCGTCCGCAATATTTGTTTGGCGGTTTCGCCTCCAATCCTTCCCAATGCCCAAGCGGCATGGCTTCGGACCAAAGATTCATCATCCGCTAATGCATCCTTAAGTGCTGGAACAGCACGCTGCGACCGCCAATTACCGATGGCAACGAGAACATTCCGTAAAAACCCGCGACGCTTAGCACGTTTAATTGGGCTTCCCTTGAACCGTCGACTAAACTCTTGCTGCGTCATACTGACAAGTGAAAGCAACTCAGGCGCGAGGTTTCCGTCGCGTGGCTGGAACGCAGTCTCAGCAGTTGGTGTCGCTTTACTGTTCCATGGACAGACCTCTTGACAGATGTCGCAGCCAAAAATTAAGTTCCCAACCTTGGGGCGCAGTACCTTCGGTATGCTCTCCTTTAACTCGATTGTCAGATAAGAGATACAGAGCCGGGAATCAAGCAGATTCGGTTCAATAATTGCGTCTGTCGGACAATCATCAATACAACGCGTGCAAGTGCCACAACTCCCGCGAAGGTCCGGCGTGTCAGATTCCAATGCGATATCAACGAGTACCTCCGCAAGAAAATACCAAGAACCCGAACGCCAATGTATTAGGTTCGTGTTTTTGCCGATCCATCCAATGCCTGCTTTTTGGGCGTACTCCCTTTCAAGAATAGGTGCGGTATCGACACATACGCGGGTTTTCAATTCGCTTTCAGCAGTCTGTTTAATAAAAGTAACAAGTTCTAAAAGACGTTCACGAATACGCTCATGATAATCATCGCCCCATGCATAGCGGGAGATCTGTCCTCGTCCCGGGTCTTGTGCGAGTGCCTTCGGTGGATCGAGTGTATAATAGTTCATGGCGAGGCAAATAACAGATTTCGCCTCCGTTAGCAGTTGACGGACATCTGCCTTGAGTGGGAGATGCTTTTCGAGATAGTGCATCTTCCCAGCGTATCCGTTTTCTACCCACGCTCGGTATCGTGCAATTGTTTCGCTCCGCGCCGCTGGTATGATCCCGACGAGTTCAAATCCAAGTTCGTTTGCGCGCGCATGAATCCGATTTTTTAGGCTATTAAATCTGGGCATCATTCCAAATGTAAAGCAAACACAAACTACGCCATTTAAGGCGTAACTTCATTCCACGATAATTTCACGGGTTAATTTTAGTGTTTTTCAGAATCCATCCAGACGGCTTCAACTCAACTGCGACTTCATCGAAAAACTGCCCGGGACGCAGTGGAGGACAGCTTAGATGCCCATAGTTAAAAAGCCCCACGCGGATAGGATCCAAGAACATTGACATCCCGACACAGTTCCTCAAGTTCCCCAAGTGCTACTATGACGCGTTCGTCAGCAATATGACCGTCCATCTCAGCGAAGAAGATGTACTCCCACGGTTTAGCCCGCGATGGCAAAGATTCTAAATAACTCAGGTTCAACTGGGCTTTCTCTAAAATACCGAGGGCTTGGTGTAGTGCCCCAATCTTATCTGGAATTGCAAAAAACAGCGAAGTCCGATCGTGCCCACTTGGATCCGGGACGCGCTTTCCGATGACAAAGAAGCGAGTCGTGTTGTTAGGGTCATCCATAATGCCGTTCGCAACGATTGGGACCTGATAAATTTCGCCTGCGAGTTCACTTGCAATGGCGGCTGATAACGGTTCTTGTGCAGCGCGTTGCGCCGCCTCAGATGTGCTAATAACCTCAATCTGCTCAGCATTACCGAGATGTCGCTTTAACCATGTCTTACATTGCGCGAAAGGTTGCGGGTGCGAATAGACACACCGAATTTCCGTGAGGGGTGACTTTGATAAAAGGTGCTGTTTTATCGGTTGAAATGTTTCCGCACAAATCCACAACGGCGTGCGTTGAAAACGTTCCAAAACATCACGAACAGTGCCTTGTGCTGAATTTTCAATAGCCACCACACCATAATCCGCTCTACCCGATTCAACCTCAGTAAAAATGTCAACCTGTGGACGGACGGGAATCAATTCCGTTGACGTACCGAAATGAGATAGAGCCGCCAAATGTCCGAAGCTGCCAACCGGTCCGAGGAACGCTACGCGCTCCAGATCCTGCAAAGAACGGGATGCCGATAAAATCTCAGTCCAGATCGCCTCAAGCGCGCCTTCAGGAAATTTACCATGATTCTGCGCCTTCAAACGTTCAATAATCTCCTTCTGCCGATGCGGAACATAAACCTCTGTAGCCCCTGTTTCTGCTTTCACCGCACCGACCAACTTGGAAATCTCAGCCCGTTTTTGTAGCAGTGCTAAAATTTGGTCGTCAATCTCGTTAATCTGGTCTCGGTACTTCGTTAAATCCAAGAAATGCATCTCCATGTTAATGGCAGCCAGCAGTCGGAAATCATTAGCAAAGAAGTTTTCTTGCTGACCACCGACCGCTGACTGCTATTAAACTAACCATCCAATTTCTTCATAGCGGCAATCATTTCTTCGTCTGAGGGGTTATTTTTCACCATCTCAGTGAACGCCTCAGCACTTATCTTGTGTTCCTCCAGGAACATCTTATCCTGTGGTCACGGGTAGATATACTCTCCCAGAATACCCTGCAGTTTTGCACTGGCTTTATCACTGATTCTGGCTAACCACGGGATATCCCCGATAATCATGTCCCGGTGACGCGGTTTCCAATCAAGAGCCATCTGTTTCACCTCCTTTTTAGCAGTTATCAGTTGTCAGTAAGAACGACTGTCGGCTATCGGTTTCCGTTAGTAAAAAGGTTTCTGTTGAAATCACACCCTCTTACCGACTGCCGACCGCTAATTGCTGACAGCTATTCCGGTATATTTCCCTCAAGTTGACGCAAAGTTTCCTCTAACAGTTGCTGATACCGTCCATACGCCGTCCAATTACCTGCGCGTAGGGCATCCTGCCCCTGATTGAAATAACGGTTTGCCTGTTCAATGAGTCCCTGTAATGAGGGCTGATCTGTTCCGATATCAGCTGCTCGGATGTCGTCAGTTGTCGTTGTTGCCGTGGCGGTCTGGAAGCCTGTTCCCTGTCCGAACATCTTGACGAGTGCCTCCTCAAGACTTTCACCCCAGACAACTTCGTTTCCATATCCGATGACGACCCGCCGTAATTCGGGAATAGCGGTTTTTTCATCTTCGGATTGTATGTAGATCGGTTCGACATAGAGTAGGGAGTCATTCATAGGCAAAATCAACAGATTTCCGCGTAAGACGCGGGAGCCCTGCGTATTCCAGAGACTAATTTGCTGCGAAATCTCCGGTTCTTGGCTAATAAAGTTCTCCACCTGCATCGGTCCGGCGACCTGTTTTCCTTTCGGGAAACGGTAAACAAGAAGCTGCCCGTATTGGGGCAAGTCGCATTGAGCAGCAAGCCACGCGGTAAGATTCGGTTTGTTGAGTGGTGTAAAGGGCAACATCAACATGAATTCCGATTTCTCTTGTCCCGGTAGCCTGATAACAACATAATAGGGTTCAACGGGTTGACCGTTTACGCCAGTATTTTGGGGGACCTGCTGTGGTGCGAAAGGACTTCTTGGCTGCGGAGGCATTGAAGCCTGCCGTGTTTGGGCATCTGTATTATCATAAAGTTCTCTGCCAATCTCCCATTTATCTTCGCCTGCGTAAAAGGTTACCGGGTCCTTCATGTGATAATCCTGATAGACGCGGGCTTGGATCAGGAACATGGATGTCGGGTATCGGATATGTGTCTTAAGTTCATCCGGCATCTCCTCAAACGGCTTGAAAAGATTAGGAAAGATACTTCGATAACATTCAACGATCGGATCCTGCTCCCGCTCCATAACGTAAAAATCGACAGTGCCATCGTAGGCATCAACAATGACTTTAACAGAATTTCGAATATAGTTTCCCCACGGTTCGCCATCCCGCTGTGCCGCCGCAATCTGTCGTCTCCTCTCGCTGACGAACTCTTTCATTGAAACGGAATACGGATATCGATGTGTCATGGTATACGCATCAATCATCCAAACCAATCTACCATTATAGAGAACGATATAAGGATCTCCATCGTATCTTAAGAAAGGTGCGATTTTTTGGATCCGCTCTTTGATGTTTCGTTCGTAGAGGATTCGACTTGTTGATGAAATTTCACCGGGCAGTACGAAGTTAATTTCGTTATCGAACTTAAGCATATATACCATTTTACGCCAGAAAGAGTTCAGTTGTACGCCGCCTTTTCCTTGATATGCATATTCGGCGTATTGTTGTCCTTCCTGGGGATAGTCAAACTCAAGTCCTTGGCTCCGATCTGGATGTACGATAACATAGCGATCTGTGCGTTCACCATAATAGATACGGGGTCCCGGTGTTTCGCTGAACCGGTGCTGCCACTGCTCGTCGTAATCAATAGGCGGCAATCCTTGAATGTACATGGTCGGTTTGCCGTTATCAATTTCGTTAACAGGACTCACGACGGCACCGTATCCGTGCGTGTAGGTATAGGTTTGCTTATACCAATCGTTTCTAATTTCAATAGGGAGTTCGTTGATATTGAGTTCCCGTCCAGAAAGCATTACTTGTCGAATTTCACCATCAACCACATAGCG
This sequence comes from uncultured bacterium, assembly GCA_964523645.1. GTDB lineage: Bacteria > Poribacteria > WGA-4E > WGA-4E > WGA-3G > WGA-3G. The sequence continues at coordinate 9,279 of CAZGAW010000055.1, forward strand.
ATCAATATCGACATCATTGAAATCATATTGTGTACGCAATTCCTGGAGTTGTCGAAAAGTCCTGCGCAAGGGTCGCCAATCCCAGAGACGAATGCTATTGAAAACAGAAGCGTTTTCAGGACTCCTTATGTCATCGTAACTGAGTTGTTCCGTCAACGGATATTCTTCTTCCGTCACAGTGTTCTCAGCTAACCCGTAAGCTTGGAGCGTCGCCTTGATGTTGTAGTTGATGTAGTCTGCTTCTAATACCTGTTTTCTGGGTTCAACCTGCCACCTCTGTATAGCAAGCGGATAGACCTGTCCGAGAAATCCGGCAATTATGAAAACCGCGAGTCCACCAAAAGCAAAGGTGTTGCGTTTCAAGAAAATACTAATGATAAAGACAATAGCACACAGAATCGTAAGTCCAATCAAGAAGTACAATATAGGCAGTCGCGCTTTCATTGCTGCGTATCCACCGCCCCCACGAACAACATCGTTTGTGGTATAGAGCAGATCAAACATCGCAAAGCGATAGTTCCAAGCCCGAAACAGGAGTGTCAATCCTACAAGTGTAAATAGGTGTGCCCTCACATTGAAAGGTGGACGGAACCGGAATTGGCTGGTATCGCCCGTGATTAACCCGTGAAAAAAGTAGATGACGATCGCGAATATCGTCACCAGCATAAAAATTCCAAAAAGTGTCCCGCAAACATAACGCTCCGCTGGCATTCTGAAGACGTAGTAGGCGACATTTTTATCAAAGATCGGATCGCGTGCAGGGGATGTGAAAAATGCTTTCTGTCCCGGTTCTATCTGAATAGGCGTATTCAGTCGAACAGCGTTGTCTAAAATTGCTTCAACCTGTGCTTCTTGATTTGCACCGTTCACCTGAACGTTTATCTGATCCCCAACCCTTATATTCTTCGCCTGAAGTTCCAGTTGCGAAACAGGAATTTCGGGAGAGTTGAGGTGCTCCTCTACAATAATCGGAGTCGCGGCCCGAAAAGCGAGTTCCTCGGCATTGGTGTAACGTAGATAGATTTCCCACCGGTCACTGGCTGCGTATCCCATCATGATACTAAAAAGAACGGCAAGGAGTGTCAATCCACCGTAAATCAATCTTCGTGTATCACCCGGATTATTTGAGGCATCCCCCATGAAATCCGCCCCTCCCATAAAAGCGGGACTCAAATGCGCTGGCGTGAAGCGATAGATGAGGGCAAGATTTGTTAGGAGAATCGCCAAATAGCAAACACCAACAATGACACCGATAAAGATTTTTGTTGTGAGAATTTTAGTGTAAACGCTGAAATAGTCCACTACCTTAAACCACAAGAAGTCAGGATATAGGTTAACCCAGATAGCACCTAATCCCCCAACAACCGCGAGGATAACGATAGTGATAATAAAGCGTTTGGTTCGTGAATCCATATTTTTTATCTATTAGCCTCCAAGCACCGTTCCAAATGTAAAGCAGAGACAAATTATGCCATTTAAGGCATAATTTCATTTCACGGTGGTTTCTGATTAATTTTTAACCCGCACTGGGTTATGAATGTTTTTATAGTAAATCCCGCAATTAACGATACACGAACGGGAAGGCGAGGTGTTTTTGATAGGGTGTTTCCTCTAGAAACCTCGCCAGCGGCGGAAGGGCACTGGCGTTTATAGCGTGTGCACTTATTTTGAGGATTTACTATAATTTTTCCCTTTAGCTTCGCCTAAAAAGCCTGTCCCAGTCCAAGATGATATTTCATACCCGGTTCGACGCTGGTCAGGTCTGTATGCCATGCTGCAGCGAAGTCCACCGAAAACACACCGAGTTGCAAGCGCAGCCCGGCACCGATTGAAGCTTTAACGTCATCAAGGTGAATACGGTTTTTATCGCGAGCAAATATCTTGAAAGGATTCTTTGGTCCATATTGCCAATCCGACCAAGCCCCTCCGACATCCGCGAAAGCAATACCACGTATTCCACCGATCGTCCACTGGATGGGCCACCCGAAGTGAAGCACATCTATGAAAGGGATGCGCAGCTCGAAGTTGAGAAGTCCAATGCGTGTTCCGACCAATTCTTCATAATTATAGCCGCGTAGCGTATCAATTCCTCCGAGATAAAAATACGACCCATCGGCACCAAAGCTCCCACCGAGTAACAACCGTGCTGCAACGGTAGAACGTCTACCGAGACCGAAATAGCGTCGGGCATCAAAAATTACATTCGTTAGCGACAATTCACTACCGAGTGCCGGGAAGGACTGTTCAAGTTCGATACGGTATCGCGAACCTGTATAAGGTGCCCACTCCCGCCACATCGTCGTATCGCCAACAAATGCAATGGAGCCCATCGTGAGTAAACCCCGATCGTCATAAGGGTCCAAAGGCTCCCGCGTCTGGAAGTTAAAAGAAAACGGCTTTGAGTACATTGAGAACTCAAAATCAAGTCGATGGTATCTGTCAAAGGGGTAGTTGACATAGGTGCCGATGCCAGTAATTCGTTGTAGAATGCCTCGCCGACTCTGTATACCTCCCAAAATATGGTACTCGTGATAGTTGTAAATCATTGCGCCAACATCGGTTCGGTGTGTCAAAAAACCGTATTGTGCAATAAAATCTGGGGCAAGGTAACTCGACTGGTTCATTACACTAACCCCGATACGATGGTTGCCCAACATGTCACTGCCTATGATTTGCACCGAACTTCTCAGGAGACCATCTGCTCCGAAACTGAAATCCGGAAAAACCGCATCTAATACAAAAGAGGACTTTGTGCTGTATTTTCGTTTGGCAATTCTATAATTTTCTGGTGCTTCCGCTGTCAAAATTATAGACGGTTCCGCTATGCTTGAGACCTCGATTTTTTCGTCAATTGTTTTGGCAGCCTCCATGACACAGACATCGTATTTTCCATTCTGATACGCACTAAATAGGAGGGTTTCCCCATCCGGGGATAAACTTGGATTGAAACAACCTGTCATCATATTGGTAAGACGCGTTAACGCAAGTTCCAGAGGTCGAGAGCCCACAGGTGAAACATGGCTATCGGCTATCGGCTGTCGGCTATCGGTTAAGAGGTTTGATAAATCCGATTCTTCTTGCTGACTGCTTTCGACTTCTGTGCTGACTGCCGACTGCTGATCGCTGATGGCTATTTTGTGTATATCGTAAATACTCTGTCGATCCGAACAGAAGAGAATTGATTTTCCATCGGGTGTCCAAGTTGGGCTGATAGCGTTATAGGTACCCTCGGTCAACACACGTTCCGTCCGTTGGGTGAGGTTCATCAGCACCAACCTATTTTTACCCCCTCTTTCGGAAGCATAGACGATTTCACCAGTTCTTGGATGCCATGATGGATGCGTATCGTTAAATGGATCGAAGGTAAGCCTATCCACTTCACCTGTCAGTAATTCGATTACATAGAGATCGGTCTGTCCCTCCTTTAGCGCAGAAAAGACGATTCGCTCACCGCTGCCATCGTAGTCAGGTGAAGTGACGTTATCAAAATGGAGTTCAAAGTACTGCGTTAGTTCCTCAGTTAAAATATTGACTTCAAGGAGATAATTCGCATCGTGATATTTGGCAATGAAAGCGATCCTGTCCCCGTCGGGTGCCCAAGCAAGGCTTCTGCCGAACCCCCCGAAATCGGTTCGGATTTCTTCGTATTTCTCCCGAAAAAACTGTTTGGTGACCCGCTTAAGGCGTTCACCTGTTTTTGCAGACATGAGAACAATTTCCAGAAACCCCTCATTCCCTGTAACGTAAGCGATAATATCGCCGCTTGGAGACCAGACGGGTTTAATGTTATGCGAGTATCGAGATTCTTCGGTGAGGTTCTTTGAAACCAGGTCCGGCAATTCCCTGTCCTCAATAAGGGGCCAGTAGCGTTTTCGGACTGTCTGCCGCCACGCCTTATCAAATTCTTTGAGTTCTACCCCGAGAACCTCCTTGAAAACACGATCAATGTCCTTCGTGCGACTTTGTCGCAATCCTTGTAAAATCTCGGCGATCTTCTCTCGTCCATACGTCTCTGTAAGATACGCCACCGCCAATTGCCCCAACTTATATCCAACGTAGGGTGAACTGAGTCGGTTGAAATTGTGAAGCTGCGGTAGCGGCACAATATTGTTAGTCATGCTTGCATCGCGGATTACCATCTCGCCAATCGCATCATTGTCCTCAGCAAAATAGTCCGCCATCCCCTCTATAAACCAGATAGGCGGGGAATAGAGGAATTCACCGCTATAGATACGGGCGTGCGGCTTCTGATAGATAATATCGTATTGGAAAATGTGAATGAGTTCGTGGAAAATTACCTCTCGAAACGCTTCCAGGGATCCGGTGAACGGTATAACGATACGATGCTTAAAGAGTTCTGCGAAACCGCCAATGCCTTCGTGAAGTTCTTGGAGAATTATGTTAGTTTCCTGAAAGTCCTTGTGGGATTTGTAAAGGATGAGCGGGGTTCTGTCTCGTAATTCGTGTTCAAAATCTTCACTGTGTCTCTCGTAAGCTTCCTCGGCAATATCAGCCATAATAGGCACGAGTTTCGCTTCACTTGGATAGTAGTAAATATCAAAATGCTCCGTCCGGTGAATGTGCCAATCGAAACGTTGTCCAGTAATCTTGTTTTTCCCAAAACTCTGCGACCACGCAACACAGGGTAACAGAAAACTCGAAACGACAAGTATCAACAAGATAGTCTTCAGCCGTCGGAAACCATCAGTCGTCAGGAAAGAAGTTTTTTCCCGATCACTATTCTGTCCGATTATATCGCCAGCGCGGTTTCTATACGTCCCTTTTGCAGATGAGATTCTGTTTTTACCGTCCTTCACACCATTCACCTTTTTTTAGTTGTCAGTTATCGGTTGTCAGTTAAAAAATCGCTTGTGGGAGGAAACCTGCACGTTAGCGTCACAATATGCCCTACTGGCTGCTGATGGCTAATTTACTAAATATCTATCTTCGGTCTCATAATGTGGAGAGATTTGGCGCGTAAATTCGGATACGGCACGTCTACCGAGTTCTCTGATCGTATTCGCTTGGGGTCCAACCTGTGAGAAAATGAATGATCCGATGGTATGCGCTTCAGCCGTGCTCCTTCGGTATGACTCATCCCAAACGACCTCTTCAGTTTCAACATCAACAATCATTACACGGAGTGAAAGTAGATAGGTTTTTTGCATGTAATCTTGATAATCCAAGACGTAGCGTTGCCGTTGTACGGAGTAGCGTTCCCCATAATAGCGTCTCGGACGGCTATCGGAATAAAATCTGAAACTTCCGATGATAACCGCTTTTACTTCAAAATAGTCACCGAGTTCACTCAGGTGCTTTGTATCCGTGAGCCAATCTTCTCCAACGGTTTCCCCCGTGAGGAGTCTCGCGGTTTCTTGTGTGTTGACGACTTCAAAATGTTTTTGGCGTGCCAAGCCTCTGCGAAGTATTGAAGCGATCTCTTCACCGATCTCTGGTGGTAATTTTTCGTTTCGCTCTATCTGTTTTTCACTGACAAAGGGTAAAACGGCAAAATTGGAGTAGCGAGTGATGTCGATTTCGGATTGCACCTTCACCGGAATCGAGACGCGCGTCACAGCACTGCCACACCCGAAAAGCGTTAAGACACCCAGCAGGATTCCTATTCTTTTTGCTATATGCATCCTGTGTCCTCATTCCGTAGGCGGCGGTTCTTCGAGTTCCGGTACATTTTCATCGTCCTGCCCACTTCGCCGAAGGTGTATACGGCACCGCCGATAGTTGAGCCTATAATATTTATTACTCGGTTCTAATTCCGATGCGCGCTGGTAAGAAGCGATCGCCTCTTCTATGTTTCCGAGTGCTTCGTAAGCAACACCGAGGTTATTATATGCTTTGGCATCTTCAGGGTCAATATTGATAACCTGATTCCATCGGAAAACCGCTTCATTCCAAAGCTGCGCTTGTGCTGCTCTTATTGCGAATCGATTGTACGCCTCGGTCTGCGATGTGTCGCGTAATCTTACACATCCAGACAGAAGCAAGCAAATAAGAGTAGCGATAGATGCGAGTTGACTGCATCTCAACACGTTTACCACCTCAAGATTTTGTGATATTGGTTTGCATGCCACATCGTATATATTACACTGCATCCGTCTTTTACGTCAAGAGAAAATTGGGTTTGTAACAAGGTGCTTAATTTTCTTGTTGTTTTAATCTTCTATTCAAGGTCTCTTCACTATAGGATTGCCCCGTTTTATCTTACTGACGAGGTTCAGACCTCGCTTACCAATAACCGCATTCCTCTGATTTTTCTACTTTTTTCTTCAACAATATGCTAAAATACTTTAACCTATTAACTGAAATGCGACCTATTACGTTATTTTCACGTAATAAAAACCAAAGTTCGGGAGATTTTCAATGCTAAATGGGTGGACTATCCCATCAGGGATCCTTTGTGTTCTCTTTGTTGTTGCTGCTACGTTCGGACAGGAGCAATCGGATTCCCATATTATAACGGTTACTAAAGAGATAGATGTGGCGAAGCTCAACGAAAATGTGGAAGATTTGACTAAAACGGTCAAAGACTTGACTAAAACGGTCGAAAAACTGGACACAACTGTGGAGACCCTGAACACAACTGTAGGAGAATTGGAAAAAACAGTCGCAAGAATTGATGAAAGAACAAAAGGGATCTCTAACTGGCAATATGTAATTCTGGCGGGGATTTTTGGACCTTTATTGTTGTCTGTTTACGATAGGATAAAACAAAACAGTGAGAACAAAACTACTTCTATTCAAGTCGGTCAAAGCGAGGCAACGCCTACAAATCCCGTACAAGTGAGCCAGAGCGAAGCAACTCCTACACAGACTTCACAGGATAATGAGAGCAAGGCTGCTTCTACTAACCCCACACGGATGAATGCGAGCGAAACTGCTTCTACCTCAACATTGCCCTCAAGGTTACCTAATGAGAAAAAAGAGTTGACAGAATACCTCAAATCCTATTCCCCTACCACAAAAGAGACAGCCTAATGGCAAACATTAACGACACAAATGGCAACGCCGAATCTGCTGAAAATTACCTTGATAAGGGAGATACCTTGTATAATCAAGAAGATTATGAATCCGCTATTTCGGCGTATGATAAAGCACTCGACCTAAATCCTAATCTTGCTGTCGCCTATTTTAATCGAGGTAATGCGAAGGGCGAGATTGGACAATACTTTGAGGCTATCTCTGATTATACTGAGGCTATCCGGCTAAATCCTGATGATGCGCATGCCTACTACAATCGGGGCATTACGAAAACTAAATTAGGGCATCCTGAAGCTGCTATCCCTGACTTTGACGAAGCTATTCGGCTAAACGCAAATAATGCGCATGCCTACAACAATCGAGGGATTGCGAAAGGCGAAATTGGACAACATTTTGAAGCTCTTTCAGATTATGATACGGCTATCCATCTGAACCCTGATGATGCGGATGCCTATAACAATCGAGGTATTGAGAAAGCTAAATTAGGGCATTCTGAAGCCGCTATCCTTGACTTTGAAATAGCTATCCGGCTAGACCCAAATGATGCGAAACCTTATACCAACCGCGGTAATGTCAAAGGAGAATTAGGTCTCACTGATGATTCCAAACGAGATTATCAGACAGCATTGGATTTGGCGGAAAAGGCAGGAGATGAAGAAGTTAAGTCCTACATTATGAAAAAATTAGAGACGCTATAATCTTTGTAGTCTGAATAGAACCACTGTCCTACCGTAAGGTTAGGGCATTTTTCTTTTAAGGTTACTCGTTAACTTAACCACCTTGGTTGGAAAGTCGCGATCAGGAGGTCACTCCCACAGGAATGTGTCGGGATTCGGAAATCCCTCCTACAGAAGAACTGAACAATCTGATCATTCACAGAACAGACTTGCAAGGAACACCTGAATCTGATAGACTTTAACTCTCATATTTTACGACAAATTGACACACAACAAGGAGCATATTGCATGGCTAATACAACCCCAGTCCGTACGGTGATTGTCGGATGCGGCATGATTTCCGCGGGCGGCTATCAACCGCGGTGCCAAGCCTATCCACATCGAATTGAACTCGTCGGTTATTATGACCAAGATGAGTCCCGCGCCTCAGCACTGGCAGAACGGAACGGCGGACACCTCTATAAATCGCTTGAGGAAGTCCTGAACGACGCTAATGTAGAGGCGATTGTGAACTTGACACTTCACATCTCTCATTACCCAGTTTCATTGGCGGCACTGAAAGCAGGAAAACACGTCTATTCTGAAAAACCGATTTCTATCCGCACCGATGAAGCAAACGAACTCGTAGAAACAGCGGAAGCGATGGGCTTAAAGCTGGCGTGTGCCCCCTCAGCGATTCTCGGCTCCGTTCAACAGAACGTCTGGCAACGGATCCGAGAAGGTGAAATCGGCGATGTGATTTCTGCGATTGGAAACTTCGGGGGTCCTTTAGAACACTGGCATCCGAGTGCCGATGCGTTTCTAATGCATGCCGGTCCCTTCCGAGATGTTGCTCCCTATCCACTCACTGCGATGACAACGATGATCGCTCCGATTAAAACGGTACACGGTTTCGCGCGGGTCGCCGTTCCGAAACGGACGTTACATCAAGGTCCCCGTCAAGGCACTGAATTTGAGGTGAATGAGAAAGATCACGGGTTTGCTGTGCTTGAGTTCGACGTTTCACAAAAGGGGGGCGCACACGGGTTTATTTATCACAGTTTTACGGTCGCCTCTGGCACACCACCTTATGAAATTCACGGCACGGCAGGCGGCTTCTCGCTTCAAGCACACGATGACGGGCGCGGCATCAAAAAATTTACGCCCGGTGACGGATGGCAAGATGAACCCTCTCCACCGAAAGCCTTTACCGGATTAGATTGGGGCAAAGGCGTTGCGGATTTCGCCGACGCAATCCGATCCGACCGAAACCCGCGTTGTAACGGCGCACAAGCGCGGCACGTATTAGAGGTATGTGAACGCATCATCGAATCGTCGGATGCAGGTAGACCCGTCGATGTCGTGAGCCGTTACCCGGTACCACCGCCCGTTGGCGATGTAGCACCGTGGGAAGATGCTTAGCGTGCCTCGGGAATCGGAGTGTTTTTGATAGGGCGTTTCTTCCCTCCTATAAGAATGGCAGTCAGCAGTCAGCGGTCAGCAAGAGGGCATCTTAAACGAAAACCGCTTTACCGATCGCCGATTGCCAATATTGTCGGGAATCGGAGTGTTTTTGATAGGGCGTTTCTTCCCTCCTACCGAAAGGTTAGCATGTTGACAAAAAGGCGATACGCACCCGCGACACCCGCCGGAAGTTGCCGATAAAAAGCGTAAGCGGCGTATGTATAAGTCCCTTGTCCATATTTCGCAGTGAGGAATCCACCGTGTTGCGGCTCCTGCTCACGGTCATTGCATGTGAGGAGTGCCTGATAGTTTGAATCCCACTCGGTAAGAAATTTAGAACCGCGCTCCTCAACCCACCCATCGAAATCAGCCGCCGTAATTTTATTCGGATGGTGGAAGATTGGGTTGTCCGGGATTAAAATAGTTATCTGTGCATCCTCTTCGGAGACCTCTTCCGGTCGTCTGCCCATCGTATAGGGATAGGGGCCAAATGGGGCTGCATCGAACTCTGGGGTCTGATATTGGACGATGAGATTTCCGCCTTTATGCACGTAGTCGATGAGTCGGCTGTTATAGGCAACGAGATCCCGCCGAACGGCATACGCACGGATGCCAACGAGAATCGTATCAAATCGACTTAAATCGCCGGTGCGGAGTTCATCTCTATCAAGCATCTCCACGTCAATACCGATCTGTTGTAGTGCTTCGGGTATTTTGTCCCCTACACCCATGATATACCCGACGCTCAAATTCGATGGAACTTCAAGCGGGATGCTGTGAAGCGTCATTGTGGCAGGGTGATACAGGTGTCGCGGTTCAAGATCTGGATGATCAATTATCTGATAGCCGGTGGTATATTCCTTACCATTATATATAGCAACTGCCTGAATCGCATACGCGCTACCAGCCGCCACATCTGCAGCGGATACCTGAAAAGTAAATGTCTTACTTGCACCTTCGTGTGTAAAAGCGAAAGACGCATTTTCAGGGGACGCATGCCATCCATCAGGGAGTTTGAGTGAAAGCGTTCCTTCTGCTTCGCCCTTTACGTTATTTAGCATCTCCACTGTTGCGGTAAAGGTCGTTTTTGCACCAGTTATAGCGGATTCGGCGATCGGAATAACACCAATACGCGGCAACACAGATAGACTCATAGCAGGTGCCACCGTTAGCAACCGTCGTTTTTCTCCCCAAGGTCTGTTAATGGAGACTGTTTGTGCGGGTTGTGTCAGCGTAAAATCTACGCCATCCACGCGATACGTTACACTCCCGTGTACCTCAGGCGGTGTATAAGGCAAGAATCGGGATTTTGGCTGTTCAAGTGTATAGACGGTATCGTGGTATTCAGAGGCCCGCGTCCAATAGGGCTGGGTATACACCGCATTCTGTGGCACTTCCACCTCGAACGCAATAGAGATCGGTTCGTTCGTCTGTATAGGTGTTATGCCTTCCTGATTCGCGTCCTTTTGGATGCGTCGCACCTTCCAACCTTCAGGCGTATGGAGTGATGCCCCTATCAGTTCTGCTGGAACCGATGTAGGGTTCACCATTCGCATCCCAATTGAAAACTTCTGTCCGGGAATCGCGACAGCGAAAGTTTGAGGCGAACGCCCTCCTTCCGCAGTTTGAACAAGCACTTCTAAGGACAACCCAAGTGCGGCGTTCGCTGCAGTCATAAATTCTTGCGCTTTATTCCTCAGCAGAAAAAGGAGATGCGGTAGCTCACTGTTATTCGTGTCGGCACCCTGTAGCTTCTCGATTAAGCCGCGGGTTGTCTTTAATCCACTTGCGAGATGCGGAACAATTGTCCAAGGCTGACGTGCATCGTAATCACGGACGGCGGCATCAACGCTGTCCTGCAGTTGCGTAAACGCCGCATTCAGCGCAGGCATGTTGGCAAGTTTCGCCATACCGATGATTGTTGTGTTGAGTCCGTCAAAGAGAGTTTCTTCAGGTTTTGATGGCTCGGAGAGAACTGTGTCTACCAATCGCAACTCCGCAACCGAAGAGCCTTTAGATGCGCGGGTTTGTCCTACACCTTGTGAACGTTGGTAGCTAAGTCCTTGACGTGCAATCTGGGCGTAAGAGAGCCCTAACAAAGCATTGTATTCACCCGTATCAATTTTCAGTACAGGTGTATCGCTCGTCTCAGTGGTGCCGCGTCGCCATCTGGAACGCGAAATATAGAGCTTTTTCGGTTGCCACGGTTGTAGTCCTTCGGAGAGGTGCTCTGGGAATCGATTCGCATCGCCTGCAGCCCGGAACGCCTCTGCAGTCACAACCCCAGATGCCTGATGGTGCCCGTGCCCGTCTTGACGGTTGCCTTGGAATCGAGCGATGATAACATCCGGACGGTAGAGACGGATGAGGCGAACCGTATCCTCCAGAAGCATCTGATAGTCCCATTTTTCCAAGGTTTCGTCGAGGCGTTTGGAATAACCGAAATCGACGGCACTGCTGAAAAAGAGGTCGATGCCGTAATAACGTACAGCAGCAAGGTGCTCTTCGGTTCGCACGATACCCAGTGCATCAAACAATTCGGATCCGATGAGGTTCGCGCCACCTTCGCCACGCGTTGTTGAGTATAGCCCCGTTCTGACCCCGCGTGCGCGGCTAAGCCACGTTAACAACGCCCCGTTTTCATCGTCTGGATGCGCGACGGTATGTAGCACAGTGGCAGTCGTCTGTAGACGTTGCAAGGCACGCCAAGTCTCTGCAGCGTGGGTTACTCCCGCCATTTCACCAATTTCTGCAATTGTGGTGTTCCGTCCGATTGTTCCTATCAGTATGAAAGCCAAAATTGATATTACAATTTTTCTGAGCATAAGAAATTCTCCAATAACTTTTCCGAGTCGCTCGGTATACATCGTTGGGTTTCGCTCTGTCGTTCGTGGAATATACCTCTGATGAACGTTGAGATGTTTTTCTGTTATCGACCCGATTTCTGGTTCCGCTCTACCCAACCTACGCGCTGTATCCGATCCGCGAGAAAACCACCTACTATTGACAGAATGCGTTACGGAGCATCGCCACACTTTGTGGAACACCAACGTGCGCATCCGCCTTTCCTTCAAATTCGATGGATACATATCCCTGAAACCCGACATTTTTTAGAATATTGGCAATTTTAGCATAATCCAAATCTAACGTATACCATTCGCCATCGCCGTAATAGGTTTTGGCATGGACAAGTACTGCCTCATCCGCAATCTGCTTCAGTTTTTGATATGGATCCGATAGGAAATTGCCGCAATCCATTGTTACCTTCAACCATTCTGAGTCAATAGCCGAAACAATACGATTGACACCTTCAGGCGTGCAGGTGAGTCCCCAATGGTTTTCAAGTCCAAGGACAACCCCATATTTTTCGGCATCCGGAAGACATTTTTCAATGGCGGAGATTACCCACGCAAACGCCTCGTCTTCCGTGTGTCCGGGGAGTGTCGGTTCTTGTCCTTCAACTTGCATTAATTCGTTGAAAGAGCCGACGGTGCCCCATCGTCCTGAGTTGAGGCGAATTGCGGGGATACCGAGTTCGTGTGCTAATCGGATGCAGTGGATGGTGTGATTGATATTTTTCTGCCGCGTCGCCGCATCTGGCGAGACGAAACCTTGATGGATGGAGAGGGCGTACAGATCGAGTCCGTGAACAAATGCAAGTCGTTTCAGCTTCTGAAGATATGGGTTTGCTTCCGATGCCATCTGCTGATGTAAGATTTCAATGCCATCAAGTTCAAGCCGTGCAGCCTCTTCAATAACGTGCTCAATCGGCACGCGTTCAGGTTTGAAATGCCAATAGGAATAGGTGGAGACACCGAGTTTCATTTATCACCTCAGTTAGTGTATTTGTGCTTTCTATGATAGCATAACTCGGTATGTAAAATCCATTTTTTTTGCAGTATAAGGCTATTTATAACAGGCTTTACAATTACTCGAACGTTGTAAACAGATGCCCTTCCCCGTAACGGGTGGAACTCTGGCAGAGACATTCAGTTTGGAACGTTGGGGTTCGCTCTACCTCTCTATACGAAGAGGACATTGAACATCGAAATCCTGGGTGTAAACGGGCAGATACCTATGCTTTTACCGCTCAACCCAACCTACGTTACTAAGAGCCTTATTTCTATACGTTTCACTTTAAGAGGAGAAGGGGACATCCGCTCGGTCAAAGGATGTCCCCCAGGAAGCGATTTTATCCGATTCCTTTCGTTGGTACCAGTTTTATGTAGGCACGGTTTAAAACTGCACCTTTTCGGATCGCGCCGCTACTGACTCTTGGATTTATTCGCCACTGCCTCTGCTACCAATTGTTCTAAATTTCTCCCTCTGGCTTGATGCGTGATTAATGTGCCGTCTCTGTCAATGAGCCATGGTGCGGGTATAGCATTGATGCCATATTTCCGTGCAACGGGACTCTGCCATCCTTGACCACTGAAAACTTGCCGCCAAGGGATCTCATTCTCTTTGAGGTAATCGCGGAGTCTCGTTTCATCAGTGTCAAGGCTAACCCCGATGATGTCAAATCCCTTGTCTTTATAGGTATCGTAAACCTTTTTGACGTTCGGCATCTCCGCGATGCAGGGGCCACACCAGACCGCCCAAAAATCGAGCAGGACGACTTTACCACGATATTGCTGAAGCGAAATCGGATTGCCATCAAGGTCAGTCGCGGAAAAATCGGGGACAGTCTTCCCAAGCAATCCCAATACTGGCTCAGCCTTTATGCGGTATTCCTTTGCCAATTCAGCGTTGCCTAACATCTCATGGATCTCGGCGAGTTTTCCGGCGACACTCCGGTTTTCCGGCTCCTGCTTCTCAAGTTCATTAAAGACTTGAAGCATGTCCTCATATCGGTGCATCATCTGAAGCATATCGCCAAGATAAAAACAGTGGTGGATATTATTAGGTTTCATAACGGCTTTGAAACGGTTAATGACATTCTCGGCATCTTTTGTTCGTCCGACTTCACTGTAGAAACGGGCAAGCGAACGATAGACATGGAAGAACCGTTCATTATCCGGCTGTCGCTGGAGTCCTTTTTCCAATGCCTCAATGGCTTTTTCGGGGTTCTCATACATCTCATCGGGTGTATATACACTGGATGAAGGGTATACCTTAAAAGCGTAACTCAGGTTTAGACATTGAAACTCTCGGTTTGCATGATGTCGGCAACGGACGAGTGGTAAGACATCACCATACATGAGGCGTTCCTCAGTTTTCCCTTCCCGATACTCCGGATGAAACTGATAGCCGTAACTGACGGGCATTTTCGGGTCTATATTCGCCGTAAAGATCGCTTCGCCGCCTCTATCTGCCGGACAAAGCAACACTTTTGGAGTCGGCAAATACTTAGGGTCATTCAAATCCGAGAGCCACTCTGGGTAATCATCATGTTCATTGTGGTAGGCTTGGATTGCCTTGCCGATCGTGAGCAAATTTTGCGTGCAAATCTCAATGTACTTCTCGTTCTGATCCGCCGTAAAAATGGGAACTTCGTTTGGCTTTTCTGCCTGTCCCTCCGCATTCGTGGAAACGATTAGCAGGCTCAAAACGATTCCTAAGGTCAACATCGCTTTCATTTGATGCGCTCCTCTTTTTGTTTGGGGTATTGCACAGTCCTGTGTGCTTCATACACTGGAGTTTCGTGAAAACTTAGAAAATAAGGTAATACATTGCTCGACAAAATCAACTGTTTAATTTTTTCCAATCGGTTCTTTGATTGTCAGTCGGCTTTAGGCGATCCAGGCGCGGTTTTGAACCGCGCCCTTTCGGTAGAACGCTGCTACTGGTGCCTGGATTTATCCGCTACTGCCGCTGCGACTAATCCCTTTAAATCTGGCTCTCTGCCTTCGCGAGAGATCAACTTATGATTCGCTTCATGGGCGATCAATCTCCCGTCCCTATCAATAAGCCACCGTGCTGGGATAGAGCGAACATCATACTGTTGGGCAAGTGGACTCTGCCGTTCCAGACCGCTGTAAATTTGCCGCCACGGGATGTCATTTTTTTTCAGGTAATTTCGCAGTTTCGATTCATCGGTGTCGAGACTAACCCCAATAACGTCAAATCCCTGATCTTTATAGGCATCGTAAATCTTTTTGACCCGCAGCATTTCCCCGACACAGAAACCGTTCCAGACCGCCCAGAAATCGAGTAAAACGACTTTTCCGCGATAGTCCTGAAGCGAAATCGGTTTGCCATCAATATCTGTCGCAGAAAAATCAGGTGCCGATTCTCCAAATTTTTCATAAGCCTTGGTAAGTCTACGGGATAGACCGTGCTTTCCAAGTTTCCTCGGCTTTTGTGCCGCAACTTCCCTACCTACAGATGACCTCAGTAGTTCTAAATACCGGGGTATCCGCTCGCTGCGAGGTAGACGATACTCCGGATGCAATAAATTCTTACTGGGGAGATGCTCAATCACTTCCAAGTCGGGAGTGAGTGTCAGAATGTCTACAGAATCGGTGTAGTGTTGTCGGAGTTTCGTTGCTAAGGCAGCAGCTGCCGCCCCTTTGGCACCTGCCTGTAGTTCGGGCAACTCCTTGTGTAGAACCCAGACGTTCACAAAGTGCGTGTTGAGTAATTTGATAATTTTCGGTGAGGAGAGCGGACCCGCTCTCAAACTTTTGCCTGACCCTCAGCAGGATTCATCGTCGAGTACACCGAATAAAAGTACCGCATGAATTGGGCGATTCGATGCTTCCGCGAGTTCAACCGCTTCTTCAATGGGCATCCACTCAATTTCAGCGAACTTGTAGAGCGCACTCTCAAATTTCTTTCCAACTTCTTCTGCAGTGATGGCTGTTTCCCAAGCAATCGACTTTGGCTGCGGCTCCGATAAACTGCGGAGTTCCATGCGCGGCACAAACCCTATATCGGCAGTTCCAAAGGCTCCGATATCTACATTGCTATTGCGGGGTGGAAGCGATAGCGCAAAGTGACAAATCGCTCCACTCTTGCGGTTGATTGTTAGATGTCCAGCGAATTGGGCGGGTCTAAAGCGAGCACCGATGGACGCATCCAGTATGAAGTATGCGTGGATTCGGAAAACGATCTCAGCATATTCAGGCGAAATTGCCCGTAAGCACGCCTTTGCCCCGTTTTGACCGTGTCTGAGATTCATTGTCGCGCCTGAATGAAACTGGCGGAGAAAAGGGAGAATCCCCTCTGGCTCCAGGTCCCAGACATCGCCGACGTTAGCGGTTGATGGTGGAAGAAAGACTTGGAAATCCGTTGTGCTGTAGGGTTTCAACGGCTGTGCAGGTCCGGGATTGAATAACTTTAGCCACTGTTTCCATGTCATATCTACTGGCTCTTGCCATTGTGCCTTGGCTCGATTAAACTTTTTTTCTGTTGACCGATGTAGGTTATTCGCTGTATTTTCAATCGGATCCCAATGTGCCTGCACTTGCACGCTCGTTGAAGTTCTTAGCATGTTACGAAAGTCTATCACTATTTTCACTCCTATTGGTTTGCAGATTTGTTCTTGAGTGCTTCCACAACGAGTTGCTCTAACTTATATCCTCTGGCTTCGCGTGAGATTAATGTACCGCCTCTGGCAATGAGCCATGGTGCGGGGATTGTTTGGATATGATACTGTTGGGCAAGCGGACTTTTCCACTTTCGCCCACTGAAAATTTGTCGCCAAGGAATCTCATTCGCCTTGAGGTAGTTGCGCAGTCTCGTCTCATCGGTGTCAAGACTGACCCCGATAACGTCAAATCCCTGATCTTTATAGGTATCGTAAACCCTTTTGACATTCGGCATCTCCGCGATGCAGGGTCCGTGCCAAACCGCCCAGAAATCAAGTAAGATAACTTTCCCACGATACTGCTGAAGCGAAATCGGATTGCCGTCAAGGTCGGTCGCGAAGAAGTCAGGAACAACGCTTCCGGCCAATTCTGATGCTGGGTCAGTCTTTTTCCGATATTCTGAGGCAAGTTCAAAATTACCGAGTTCCCCATGAATTCGCGTAAGCTCATTAAGAACGCGCGGATTGTCTGGATATCGGTTCTCAAGTTTCTCAAAAACCTTAACCACTTCTTCACCGCGGTTCGCCATCTCAAGCATATCACCAAGGGCGAAATGTGCTTGAAGATCGTCAGGATTCATAGTCGATTTGAAACGGTTAGCGAGGTTCTCTGCATCTTTTTCGCGTCCGACTTCAATGTAGAGACGGGTAAGCGAACGATAGACATAGAAGAAGGGGGAATCATCTGCTTGTCGTTGAAGTCCTCTCTCCAAAGCCGCAATGGCTTTTTGGGGAGTTTCATACATCTCTTCAGGTGTATATTCCCAAACTTGGCGTGAGGAATATATCTTAAAGGCGAAACTCAAGTTTAGGCACTCAAACGGTTGATTTTCATGATGCCGACAACGTACAAGTGGTAGGACATCGCCATACATCGCTCGGTTTTTCGGTGTGCTTTCTCGATACCCAGGGTGCAATCCGTACCCGTAACTCACGGGCATTTTCGGATCTATATTCGGCGGAAAGAGTGCTTTGCCGCCAACTTTATCTGCTGGACACAGCAAAAGATTTGCATTCGGCAAGTATTCCGGATGAAGCTCTGAAAGCCACTCGGGAAAATCGTCGTGCTCCTTCTGGTAGGCTCGGAGTGCCTTGCCAATTTCGAGCAGATGCTGCTTGCAGATTTCAACGTTTCTGTCAGCCTGCGATGCTTTTGCGGTTTTATCAAAATGCTGTTCGCTCGGTATTGGTTGAGACGTGGATACCTCCTGAATTTTTTGGGACAGTGTCTCTTCTGGGTTAATCGCTTGTGCCAAACGCATCATGCCCATCGGGACAGCAAAACAGATGAGGACGAACAATCCTACCGCTACAACAAGCTTTGTAACTGGATGCCGATTCTGATTTTCGGCGAGAACCGTCCGGAGTCGTCCTTCAATCTTTGAGGAGCGTGCTATCGCGACAGCCACACGCGAAACCGAACCGACCGTCTTAACATTTCGGACAATATCAAGTAGGTGTTGGGCGTAGTCGGTTGATTGAAATCCAGCATTTAGGACCTGATCATCGCACGCCTGCTCTGCCTCTATCCGCATCTGACGTGCGGCAAACCATAAGAGTGGGTTGAACCAGTGGACTGCACACGTTATCTGTGCAATCGTCTGCACCATCCAATCCGATCGTTTGATATGCGCTAATTCGTGGAGCAGGACCGCGCGGAGCCGATCGGTTTTCCAATGCACCGCATTGGCTGGTAGCAGGATCATTGGATGTAAGAAACCCCACATCATCGGTACTTTAACCCTGTTGCTGAGACGAACACTGACCTGTCGATGCTGATTGGAACGCAACTGCTCGGTTGCCCAACTGAAGGGGTTGCTACGTGCCGAGATATACCAGACAGCACCAATACCAACAATCAAACGCGCAACAAAGAACACACTAACACTTGCCCAGACGACCGCCATCCAATCTGTCCAATGCATCATAGAGAGGAAGCTGCGCCTACTGATTGTAGGTTGCAGTCGTGTTAGTGTTTGTGCTGGTGCTACCCCTTCTGACAGCGACTGGCTCGGTGCATTTGAGACGAGAGTGATAGAAGATTGCGCGTCATCCGTCAACCGATAGGTCTCAGGTCGGATAGGCATTTCCGGTAAGACATTGACCTCCCATTTTGGGAGTATAAAAGCAAATAGCGGGATGATGAGGCATCCGACAATTGCCATGCTCCAAACGAAACCGCGGACCGCCGCCGATTTCCGACGGAGGCAAAATGCAAATAAACCCGCAACGGCAAAAATAACGAAACTTTTCATTGTCGTGTCAACGAGAAATTTCAGCAATGGGTCTGCATAGAGCATCTCAATGAATCGCATCATGACGAGGTGTCTCCTTTTTTCGCTTGCTCAATACGTTGGCTCAAACGGTCGAGTTCCTCATCAGAGAGGTCGGCATCGGAGATCAGCGTCATGACCGTTTTCTCAACGGATTTATCAAAAAATGTCTGAAAAATTTGTTTGAGCGCAGAGCGTCCAGCCTGTTGGCGGGGTTGTGTGGGACGATAAATGTAACGTTTGCCATCTTTTTTGTGGGTGAGATAACCCTTCTCCTCAAGAATTCGCAAGAGTGCCCGAACTGTGGAGTAACTTGGCGGATCCGGAAGGTCTTCAAGGACATCGGCAACCGAAGCGCGACCGTGTTGGTAGACGATATCCATGATTTGTCGTTCCCGACGACTTAGTTTGACGGTACGGTAATCTTCCATTTGTCACCTCCTTTGGTAATATGCTAATATTTTAGCATTTACGAAAAATGGTGTCAAGAAAAAATGCTGAAAATTTAGGCATAAATGAATGCAGCGGGCGATCAATCCATTTGCACGTGTAGGAGTGAACCTTTTGTTAATAAGAAAACACTAATATTTTCTGTGTTTACCTCTTGAGTTTGCCCATTGAAACAGATAGAGTTAGTGGAGTTTCTAAACCTCAACGCGCACGAACGCGAGATACGCGCCCGCCAACAAAACAATAACAAACAGCGTCAACAGCAGCAACTCTGTCGCAGCGGTATTGAAATCCTTAGCGATGTTGAGCGTGTCTTCAAATTTGGGAACTGCTTCTGGATTGACAGGTTTCTGGGACATCCCCTCGCGAACGCCCATGATATGGGGGCTCTCTGGATCACCTTTCTCCATATCCAAGACGAATTCTCGGTATTCACGGGCGTAACGCTGAGCATTCTCCGTAAATTGCTGGTACCGATCCAGACCTGTTCCAGCGAACGCCTCAAGCAGATGCTGGAGGAGTGCTGCTGGTGAGACGCTGGTTATGGCACGCGCACGTTGAACTTGGGTAATTTTAAAGGTTAAGTACTCCCCAGCCAAGTGTTCACCGCTGACTGCTATTTTGGTGTGCCACTCACCTCTTATTCTTAGCATTTTTTCGTCATTTGACTGGTACCAAGCGTATCGCCAAGTTCTCCGAAGTTTGTGATAACTTTGGCCGTATCGGTCAGAATATTCATGAGGTGCCATAGATGATGAAAAGCCGCTCGCAAGTGCGGCGAGCGTACTCGGCATAAAAGTGACAAAAGTGACCCATGTCAACAGAAGTATCACAAGACTCACGGCACTCCGTTGCACACGCGCCGAGACTAACAGCCCTAACGCCAAAAACAGACACGTATACAAAAGCGCGATAAAGAGAATGATACCTAAACGTCCCCACGCTTCAGTATTCAGGTGAACCTCACTTGCGGAGGAGATCATTAGGAGGTTCACTAACATAGCCAGCAGAAAGGGGATACTCACACTTACCAATGCCCCCAGAAACTTACCGATCAGCACCGTATGTCGTGGGATTGCATTTGCCAAGGTCAATCGGAGCGTGCCGTGCTCGCGTTCGCTGGAGATCGCATCAAACGTAAATAAGAGCGCAATGAGACTCAAGATATAACCGATGATAAACGTCCAATCGATTTGGGAAACGTCGGGTCCAACGTTTTTCATATTTATGTTGGCATCTGGATATTCCAGATGCCAGAATCTCCGGTTACCAAAAGGGCTGTCAACCCTATCGGGTAAAAGGGCTTCCCCACCCGCTGCGCAGAAATGGAGCGGCGACGGTTTTTTGTAGAGCGTTCCGGGTCCCTCGTGTGCCAGTGTATAGAGGCTGGCATCGGCGCGAGACGTTAATAGGTTCATGGATTCAGTGACAGCGTCGTGATACTTCTGGCCCCGTTTCGGATGTTCTCGGATATGTCTAACAGCATTGGTTACCATGAGTGCCAGCAGCAACACGGCTGTCAGCGCAAATCGAAGGCTATTCAAGTTATTATAGAGTTCACGTTTCGTGATATGCCAAATCATTTTTGGGTTCTCGGTTATCAGTTGTCAGTTGTCAGTTAAATGAGGGTTACGTTCAATGATAACCTCTTAACTGACGACTAATCACTGTTCTACACTTCGCTCCTGATGAAAATTAGAAATGTGATTACGAATAGGATTATATTAATCATCAACAATAAGAATAAATCCGGCAATGCTCGTTTTGCATGGATACCTATACCGCTTCTCTGAAATGAGAACTGTGGAAATGTGTCCCAATCGACGGCACCCTGATCGGCAGAAAACCATTGTCGGGACGCAAATATCTTTTCATCATAGAGGTAATTGACGACGGCTTGCCGGTAGCGTTGCGCCGCTCTGAAAAAATCTTGGATGCCATTGAGGTCGGTGCCTGTCCACGCTTCGGTTGCGGCATCATACAACCCCGCAGGTGAGAATTTTAACAACATTCGCCCTCTGCTTGCCGGTTGGACGTAGATCTTCTCGAAGGCCGGCTTTCGGATGAGCCATGTTCGTTCCGCGGTATTGACCGTTAGCGATCCATGGAAGCGGAAATAATTCTGGAGGTGCGGCACATAAGGTTCAAATTTCGCGTCAATCGTTTCAAGGTCGCTTGAAGCACGTCTGAGGTGGTAAGACACTAAACGTGATGGATTGTCTGTTATCGCCCCATAAATGTTATCTCCCCAACCTTCTGCTGATAGGACAGGGTCGTTGCGGAGAAACTGTCTCCTCTCTCTCTCAAGTTCCTCCCAGATCTGTTTCACCTGATGGTAAGCGGCGACTTCTGTATCCAGGCGCGGGGCAGTATCAACTGCGGTGAGGATCAGATTTGGGTAGACGAGCACCAAGAACCCCCAGACGAACATCGAGAGGATGAGCGCAGTACTGGTTCGGCGTGTGATTGCAGAAATGAGCATGCCGATGAGGTAGAACAGCGACAGATAGACGAGGGACGTCAGAACAATCCCACCGATCCGCAGAAAATCATCGGTGTTTAGGGAAATCATAGTGGATGTCGTCAGCAAAATGAGCATCAGGAGCAGACTCATCAACAACGGCACGAGCAAGCAGACCATCGCACCGATATATTTGGCGAACAGGATGGCCCCACGTCCCACGGGATGGGATAGTACCAAGCGGAGGGTGCCACCTTCGTATTCTCCAGCGATAGCATCGTAGGCGAAAATAAGTGCCAGTAGGCTAAGAATCCCTTGAAAAATAAGGACAATATCAATTGAAGTGAGGATGTTGAAAAATGGATTGTTCGCTGCGTACTTGTTGGCATCCCAAATTGTCGGCGTAAAAGTATGGGAAATCGCAATTTTGTTCCCCAATCGCTTATCTAAACCTGTGTTGAAAATGCTCAACGGGTTCGGCGGACGGTCAACGTGCATCCCCCACACGCCAAGCATCGCCTCTGAATAAGTTTTGCTCTCCTGCAGGAGTTCCTGCCGGTGGGTTTTGACGGCGGTGTTATAATCTCCCAATCGTTGTTCATAGTCTTTGATGAGCACAACGGTATTCGCAACGACAAGCAGCAGCATGATCACGACAGCTGCAGCAAATCGGAACGTCATCAAATTGTCGAGGAGTTCTCGGCGGATGAGTGTTGTTAGCATTTATTACACCTCTTGAAACCTTACAACGTTTCTCGGATCACGGCTTCCATCTCCTTAAGCGATGCAGGGCGCGATGGACCCGACTCTTAACAGTGTTCGTTGAGACTCCCAAAAACCGACCAATTTCTTTATAGGTCATCTCCTTGAAATAGTGAAGTCTAAGGACAATGCGCTCACGTTCTGGCAATCGTGCGAGCAGCCTTTGAATGATGTCGCCTTGTGCTTCTGTTGCCGCTTTCGCCTGCTCATCTGCAACATATTGGGAATATGTCATTTTTTCTATCAGTTTGATGTCCGTGTCATCAAGGGATTGCATCTGTATCCGTTTCTTTCTCTGTGCCAGAAAGCATTGACGTGTAGCGATCCTCTTAAGCCACCCCGCAAAGCAGTTCGGATCCTTCAGCGTTGCCAGTTTCTGGTATGCTATCAGAAACGTATCCTGCGTAATCTCCTCAGCGATGTGGAAATCTCTGATTTTCCGCCACGCGAGGGTATGGACCTGTTTTTGATATTTTCTCACCAACATCGCAAAAGCGTCTTCATTGCCTGTAAGACTGATTTGAATCAGTTTAACATCGTCCTTTTCCATCGGTTACCTCATTGACTTGATACCGAAAAGATACTTTTTGAAATTTCAATCTGATAGCAGGGCTTCAATCATCCAAATTAAGGGTTGACCGTTTATGAGATGCGAACCTAAAAAACTATATTGCCAATTCCCTGCTTTATCAATCACGATAAAGAAGGGTATCCCTTTAATCTGATAAGCCTTCCTCAACTGTTGATTCGGGTCAAGTAGAACGGGCCATGGCTGCTGATTGAAGTGCCACCGTTTATTCGGGCCACAATTTCGCAAATTTAATCCAAGTTT
>CAZGAW010000056.1:0-18350 GCA_964523645.1 uncultured bacterium
ACAGTTTGCGGTACAATAGACGGTCTCTGCAACTGAAAACCTTCTTTGATCAGGCCCCCTGAACCTGTGACAAAAACTTTACACACCTGTTCTCATTTTCTGCTTGATTTATGTTCCAAAAACCTGCTAACATACACTTATGCCGAAACTCAATCTCAAACCCAACCATAAAGCAATCCGCGACTACTATACCACGCTGCAACAGTACGAAAAGCACGCTATCACACACGAAGGTGCCGTCAGCTCCCCCTTTGATACGCTTCTGCAAACCTGTGCAAAACAGGTAAACGCCACACTCGTTCCGCAATACACACTGCACACCTCAAAAGGCAATCGCATCGTCATCGACGGTGTAATCCTCGACGCGTATGGACTTCCCTTTGCCTACTGGGAAGCGAAGGATATGGAGGATAATCTCTACAAAGCCGTCTTGGAGAAACGGGACGCGGGCTATCCGCTCGATAACATTTTCTTTCAAAACCCGCAGCACGGCCTCCTCTATCAAAATGGAGAACAGGTTTTTGATGTAGACATCACCGATCCGACGCGCCTGATTTCGGCACTTCAACACCTTTTTGCTGCGCCTCCCGCTGCGCTCGCAAACTGGCACGCCGCCGTTTCGGAATTCAAAGAGAAGGTCCCCGCACTCGGTAGAAAAGCCGCAGAATTGATAGCCGATCAACACGAAACCAACCCACAATTCGTCACGGCTTTCACAAATTTCTACGAACAGTGCCGCGTCGCGATTAACCCGAATCTCTCTAAAGCCGCCGTTGAGGAGATGCTCATCCAACACCTACTCACCGAACGCATCTTCCGCACTGTCTTTAATAACCCAGACTTCACGCGTCGGAACACCATCGCCCGCGAAATTGAAAACGTCATTGAAGTGCTCATCGGACAGACGTATAGTCGCGATGCGTTCCTCAAAGTACTGAACCCGTTCTATCTCGCCATTGAACAAGCAGCCCTGCTCTGTCAAGATTTCTCGCAGAAACAGCAATTCCTTAACACCGTCTATGAGCAGTTTTTTCAGGGATTCTCCGTGGAGATAGCGGACACACACGGCATCGTCTACACACCGCAACCGATTGTCGATTTCATGGTGAACAGCGTCGCACACATCTTGGAAACCGAGTTTGACAGGTCGCTGTCGGATCCGGGGGTTCATATCATCGACCCCTTCGTCGGGACGGGCAACTTTATTGTCCGGCTCCTGCAGGACATCCAAGCGACAACGCTTGAAGAGAAATACCGGAATGCTCTCTATTGCAACGAGATTCTGTTATTGCCCTATTACGTGGCGAGTCTGAACATTGAGCACGAGTATTTCCAACGGACGGGGACATATCTACCCTTTGAAGGGATCGCCCTTGCAGACACATTTGAGTTGCTTGAGGAACAACAGATACACCTCTTCACGCAAGAAAACACGGAACGGGTGGAAAAACAGAAGGCGGCGGATATGTTCGTCGTTATCGGGAACCCACCTTACAACGTCGGGCAGGTGAATGAAAACGACAACAACAAGAACCGACCCTATAAGCAGCTGGACAAGTTCGTGCGCGAGACGTATGCAAAGGATTCTAAAGCAACACTGAGAAATAAACTCCATGATCCGTATGTCAAGGCGATTCGATGGGCATCAAAACGCATTGGCACAGAAGGTGTTGTTGCGTTTGTGACAAACAACGGGTTTCTCGACGGCATCGCGTTCGATGGGATGCGGAAACACCTCGCACAGGATTTCGACGCGATTTACATTTTGGACTTGGGAGGGAACGTCCGTGAGAATCCAAAATTGTCAGGCACAACGCACAATGTCTTTGGGATTCAGGTCGGGGTGAGCATCAATTTTTTTATCAAGAGAAATGCTAACGGCACGGATTCAAAATCTGCCGAAATCTTCTATGCGTGTGTTGATGAATTCTGGCGGAAGGAAGAGAAATACCACTATCTCGATTCAAAACAAAACTATCAAAATGTAGAAGGGAAACAGATAACACCTGACAATCGACATACATGGTTGACGGAAGGGCTCCACGCTGAGTTTGACACGTTTATTCCGATGGGAACTATGAAGGCAAGGCGCGCAAAGAAGGAAGCAATAGATGTAATTTTCCAAACTTACAGCCTTGGTGTTAGCACGAACCGCGATGCATGGGTCTGTAATTTCAACCATAACACCTTGACTGACAACATGCACAAGATAATTGAGACCTACAACGATCAAGTATTCAAGTGGCAGCGAAGCCTGTCCCGGGATACTGAAGTTGATGATTTCGTGATTTCTGATGGTACCAAAATTAAGTGGAGTTCCACATTAAAACGGCACATGGTGAGTGGACATATCACGGAATTTGCTGAATCAAAGATACGACAGACTATCTACCGTCCTTTTACAAAAACAAAACTATTTTTTGACAAGATTCTAATCGACCGTCCTTCACTCTCTTCATTTATATTCCCAACTCCTGAGACGGAATCCGAAAATCGAGTGATTTGTGTACCAAGTAAGGGCGGACGAACCGATTTTTGGTGTTATTTAACAAATGTAATCCCAAATTTGACGATAACTTCCATAGATGGAAATCAATGCTTCCCCTTCTACACCTACGACGAGGACGGCACAAACCGCCAAGAAAACATCACAGATTGGGCGTTAACGGAATTTCAAACCCACTACAGCGATGACACTATCACCAAGTGGGACATCTTCCACTATACTTACGCACTCTTGCACCATCCCGACTATCGCGAAAAATATCAGGCGAACCTCAAGCGAGATCTCCCGCATATCCCCTTTACTCAAGATTTCTGGGGTTTTGCGAAGGCAGGCGCGGCGTTAGCAGACCTCCACGTCAACTATGAATCCGTCCCGAAATATGAGAAACTCCAGCTGCAGGAAACATCGACGCTGCCGAGAATAAACTGGCAGGTAGAGAAAATGAGATTCTCGAAAGATAAAACGCAGATTCATTACAACGACTACTTCACATTGGTAGGCATCCCACCCGAAGCGTTTGACTATCGGTTAGGGAGTCGCTCGGCAGTCGAGTGGATTGTGGATCAGTATCGCGTGAAGGTAGACAAACGGAGCGGTATTCGGAACGATCCCAACCGTTCAGATGCACCCCAGTATATTGTAGATTTGATTCGGCGTATTATCACCCTCAGCCTCCGGACGGTAGAGATTGTGAACAATTTGCCGCCATTGTAACCAGATGAAAAACCTTTTCAGCCCCTTTCTTCACCCCAGAGGGGTGATATGTCTATAGAAAGCGGTGTATTCAAATCCTCGCACTCCAGCGGAGTGCTATGTCTACGGTAGGTGGCAACTTGTGTTATTGTAGCACAATCTTGATTTAGAGAGTGGTCTAAATTTTCGATGGCAGTACAGTTGTGAATCTTGTGGAATCACGGTTGCGGAAAGCGAGGGGTTTGAAGAAAAAATAAATTGTCTGAATCGCGGATTACACGGATTACGCTCCAGCGGAGCGATATGTTTATAGAAAACGATGAATCCCTAATTCCTCGCTCCAGCGGAGCGATATGTGACGCTTATAGTAAAACCGAAAAATAAATGGACACTCTCAAAAACATAAAACGCCTCACCACCGCTGGCGAGGATTGTATCCGCGCCAATCTTTGGGTGTATAATTAATTGCGGGCTTTACTATAAAATTAATCCTAAAATTCGGTTGAAATTCATCCATCTTGTACGTTATCATTACCCTCAAGACATCCGCATTGTGGAGGAAAATCAGATAGATCTACATAAGGCAGGGAAAAACCTGCTGGTTTACGGGGGAAAATGGTAGTGGAAAAACGTCGTTGTATAAAGCGTTAGAATTGTTCCTTGACAAAATTGAACGGGCGCGAAAATTTATCCTAAACGAACTGAATCATGCAACCTTTGCGAACATCTACAGAAAAGAACTTGAAGATGCCATTGAAGCAGTCGAACAGCTAGAGAACGCCTTAGCATAAATCTAAACTGTAGTGACAAAACCTCGCCCGAATACAGAAGGAAAAAAATATGAAAGAGGAAATTAAATCCGCCCTAACACGCGGCACCGCTTATTTATTCACACAACAAGGCAAAGACGGTAACTTTGAGGGGCAACTCTCCTCAAGCACCTTTCCGACCTGCGCGTATGCGTGGATTGAACTCGTCCGCGGTGAAACCCCAGATTCAGCACTGATCGAATGGTTTATCGAAAATCAGCACGAAGATGGTGGATGGGGATTAGATACCGCAAATGTCTCAAATACAGAAGCGACCCGATTTGCGCAATTAATACTCGAGCAAACCCATCAACGCGCACCAGACCCGTCTCTCCAAAAACCGCTGGCAACTATCCCGAAATCTGAACCACATCTCGCCTTAGTCAAACTGGCGTATGCCGCCTTTAATCAGTTCGATTGGAACGAACTGACACTTTCAGAAAACGCCCTACCGCTGATGAAGATCGCGAGACAATTGACGAAGATCCCGTTCCTTGGCAGCCGATTGAAGCCACCAAGACACCGGTTGCCGCCTGTCGCGCTTTTCAACACACCAATGTTCGATGCCCTCTTCATCGCTGAACAACATACACTCGTGCCTGTCTTCATTATGATTGAATTGAATACGACCCAACGGCCTGAAATGATAACCTCTCTCGCTGCATGGTTGAAATCGCACGTCCTGAGCGATGGCAGCTGGTTTCGGGTAAACTACATTACCGCGCTTTCCGTCTTGGCACTTATGGAACTCCAAGAGAAGTGGGAAGCCGATGAAGAGACCGCTGAATTTATCGAACGCGGTATCGCTTGGCTCCGTACGACGCGAAATCGGGATGGCGGATGCCGAGAGGCACTCAACCTAAACGTGTGGGATACAGCGTTAAGCACCATCACCCTAACAGAGGTATACGCGACACGCAATGAATCAGGGGGGCAAACCCTTCCTACAGATGAACTCACAGATAAAGTGAAACGCGCTGCAGCGTGGCTCATCAACCATCAAAATGAAGATGGCGGTTGGGCGTTTTCAGGGCTAGGCGATAGTACACTTCCAAGCGATGCCGACGATACTGCCCTCGGCACCCTTGCCCTGATTCGCTCTCTCCTTGTCGGTTCACCCATCGACCGCCAGGCTTTGGATAACTCAGTTCATCGTGGCATTGCCTGGTTAAAGACACAGCAGGTACGCGATGGCAGTTGGAGCACATATCAACCCGGTCAAGGAGATGTGGGGTGTGTAAGTATCACAGCACATGCAATTGAAGCACTTCTTGCTCTTGATCAAAGCGATATCTCTGATATACCGTATGTTCGTGAGGCGATGACCGCTGGCGTTTATTGGCTCCGCAAACAAATGAATAGCGATGGATATTGGCGAGACCTCTGGTTAGCAAAAGATACCTATGGCACCGCCTGTGCGATAGCAGCATTTGTCAAGGTCGGACTCAAAAATGCTCCTGAAGTCCAGCGGGGTGTCGAATGGCTGGAACGCACCCAAAACGCAGATGGTGGATGGGGAGAAGATATGTTCGGAAATCCAACTGAAAGCACAGTGGAACAGACGGCTTGGAGCACCTACGCACTCCTACTTGCGAGTCCCGAAAATCCTGCTGCTGAACAGGGGATCGCGTTTCTACTCAAACACCAGCGAGAAGACGGTTCATGGCCCGAGCAGTGCGTCGGTATCTATTGGGAGATTATCGGTGGATACGCCGATCCGATCTATGCATCCGTTTTTCCGATACTTGCGCTCAACCAACGCTCTCAAACAACGCCTTAGGTTCGTGCATGGAAACGTCACGAAAAATATCAATTATTATCCCTATTTTAAACGAAGCCAAAATTCTGGACAAAACGCTGTCTCAGCTGCAGCCCGAATTGGGACACCACGAACTCATCATTGTAGATGGCGGAAGCACTGATGGCTCAACCCGTATCGCCGAGAAATATGGAAAGGTGCTCACATCGGCGCGTGGACGGGCAAAACAGTTAAACGCCGGGGCAGCAGCGGCAATAGGTGATATCCTTCTCTTTTTACATGCAGATATATGGCTTGAACCCGGGGCGTTAGCGGCGGTAGAAACTGCACTCGATTCGGGTTATGTTGGCGGTGGATTCTGTCAGAAGATTGATGGAAAGTGCATCCTGTATCGCATGATTGAGAGAGCAGGGAACATTCGAGGCAGATATCTAAAGGTATTCTACGGGGATAGCGGTATTTTCCTGGCACGCGCCGCCTTTGAGGAAATCGGCGGTTTTCCAGATGTCCCGATTTTAGAAGAGGTGGAATTTTCAAAAGGATTGCGACGACTCGGTAAAACAACCCTCGTCACCCCGTGTATCCACATCTCGGCGCGACGCTGGGAAACAAGAGGTATTGTCCGAACAACACTAAACAATTGGCTGATAACGCTTCTCTATTTCCTGAAATTCTCACCCGTGCAGCTTGCCAAACTCTATCGTCATATCCGATAGAGAACAAAAAAGGGAATTTCCAATGCCACCTCAGATGGCAAATCGGAAATTCCCTTTAGAACATTCGGGATAACTCTGCTCCTACCCCGACACTATAATAGGCAAGATTAGCGGCCCTGCTTGAGTGAACCCCAAGTCGTCGCTAATTTGTTTTTCGCTTCAACGTCAAAGGTGCCGTTGTCCGCGAGCCAGTTGTTGATGAATTCAGCAACGCCGATACCACGAATATCGGGTTTGTCGGGCCATTCTGGTTTGGCGGACTGCCACATGGCAGCAATCATACCGGTTCCATCACCAGCCGGTGACTTGCTAACAGCAACAGCGGGATCGGCATTACTTTTGTCAGCTTCACCAAAGATCACGAGATCCCAATCTGAACCTTTAAATTGCTCTACGTGCCAAGGACGATCAGAGTTAAAGGCTTTCATTGACGGCATGACTTCTTTACCGAGGTCTGTCGGTTTCATATTACCAACCCGTGCCCCGAAACTAAGTCCAGGAATATCAAAGACATTCGCAGCACCTTGTTCCCCATTGTTTGGACTCCGAACCCCGCCCTCGTAACTCATGTAGAAGATCCAGTCTGCAACGTTAATAACGACATTACCGGCTTCAATAAAGTTCTCAACATTAGAGCCATCGGGATCTTTGTTCGGGAACTCATAAAGTCCGCTCGGACAAGTCCCACAAGCAAGGATGATAACATCTTGCTGACCGTTATCCGTATGCGCAACAGTCCATTTCGCGAGCGGGGAATCATCGCCCACTTCATCACCATCTCCGAAATCCTCAATGCTATCAAAAAGGGCTTTAACCCCTGGGTCATCTTTGATCACTTGGACGTTCTCTCGAACGGCTTTATCGGAAATCCAACCGGGGTTGGTGGGTCCCGAGTAGAAAGCTAAATCGTTGGCTGAAACTATAGCCGCAAAGCTGAAAAGCGTCAAAACGGCTATACCAAAGTAAATTTTCTTCATGATGTGCAATACCTCCTTTTGGGTTGCCATCGGTTTATAATTGTTGTGGGTGGAATGCTAACGCTCCACCCTTATCTTTCCAGTGAAAGGTCGTTAAAACGAAAACTAACGACCCAGTTTAATCTCACCCCAAGTCGTTGTTGCTTTGCCCTGGGCATCTACTGAAGTTGCAATACTTCCGTTTTCCATAAGCCAATTGGCGATAAATTCAATAACACCGCTTGCCCGCGGGTCATCACCCTCCCACTCGGGTTGCGCTTTTTGCCACATAGCCGCGATAATCCCGCCATAAGTTTTATTAACAGCAACTGCTGGGTCTGCGGAATTGGGATCGTCGTTTGAAACAGCAAAGGCGGTCACTTCCCAATCCGTGCCATCGAACTGTTCAAGGTGCCATGGACGGTCAGATTGAAATTCTACCAACGAGGGGAGATATTTCTCTCCTGCTTCGGTGGGGACTGCGGGTCCGCCTCGTGCTCCGAAACTCAGTCCCGGTATATCAAAAACATTCGCGGCACCATCGGCAGCGTTATTCGCGCTGCGAGTGCCACCTTCATAACTCATGTACAAGATCCAGTCGGCGACATTGATAAAGACGTTTCCATCCTCAACAAAATTTTCGATGTTGGAACCATCTGGATCGGCGTTCGGAAATTGATAGATTGCGCTCGGTGCGGTCCCGGATGCAGCGATGAAGACATCTTGCTGTCCGTTCCCGGTGTGCGCTTGCATCCACGCACCCAAGGGTGAATCGTAGCCGACTTCGTCACCATCACCGTAGTTTTCAATACTCTCAAAAATGGCTTTCATCTGATCGTCATCCATAATCGCTTCAGCGTTTGCGATGGCAGCCTCTTGCGAAATCCAACCCGGATTTGTGGGACCTGAATAGATCGCCAAATCTGCCGCGGGGGCACTCGCCAAAGCAAAAACAAAAAGCGATAAACTGAGAACTGAGAACTGTAAAAATCGTTTCACGTTTATCTGCCTCCTCTTAGGTTAATTGAACAGTACTGTTATTGTTAAAAGAATTTTTAGATACTTAATCTTAGAGTTACAATGGGTATATTATCTCCATCGCGTTCTCTGTAAAGTATAAACTAAAAAACGAATTGCGTAAATTCTTTTTTTGGCAAATTGCCAAGATTTAGCGTTACCGCTGCGCCAACTGAATTCACAGAGGTGCTTCGTCTCAATCTGGCACGCCTACTGTTTGAGCTCCGCCCACGTTAGCGCGAGTTTTCCATACGGCTCAACAGCAAGGCTTACTTCGTTGGGACTATCGTAAAGGTAAAGATTGTCAACATAATAGTGTTGAAGTTGATTGGTATGAAAACCGAGTACGCCCTTCGGGTGCAAATCTTTGGGATCGCTCCATTCTGAAACCTTTTCAAATACAAGTTCGCCCTGCGGTTTAACGTAGAGTTCAAAGTTATTGTTCTTACCGAATAAAGCGAGCGTGTACCACACTTTTGTTTCAATAGGAAACGGAAATTCGGCTCTAAAGTCGCGATACTCATTCCACGTCCCTCGATCTTCGCCTTCGCGCTTGTACCAACGTGCCGAATTAGGTCTGCCAAATCCGTTAGCGGGTGTAATAATCAACTGATAGAAATGTAAATCCTGATTTGCGCGGAACAGGATTTCCATTTTACTCGGAAAATCATCATCGTTAAAGAGGTAGAAATCAAGGCGGAGCCCAAAATCTTCAAATTCTACCACGCCGTATCCAAAATCCTCGGCACCGTTGCCATCACCCGCAAGACGATGGATCTCCAGATGCTCATTTTTGATTTTCCAAGATTCCTTCTGTCCCTTCCAGTACTTATCCTTGAGCTTACCTTTAAAGTCGTCGGCTACAAGAAGTTCTGCATTACTCACCTGACACAAGAACAGAACCGAGACTATCAAACCAACGAGAATAGCGATTTTTCGCATAGCAATCCCTCCTACGTAGATAATCTAATTTTATTCTACCGTAACATACAAAAATCTGTCAAGTTTTTATTCAATAAGTTACTCGTCTGTTTTCTTTTCTGTTGCGTTGCTCCCGTTGCGCTGCCAATTATCCGCTTTCTCCTTGAGTTTCTCAAGGTCTTCAGGGTTCTTGATGTCTACAATGTGCGGCGTAATGATGATAACAATCTCAGTATCCTCAACAGCGTTTTCGGTGTTTTTGAAGAGTCTCCCGATCAACGGAATGTCACCCAAAATTGGGAGTTTGTTCTCCACCTGTTTCTGTTTCTTACGGATGATACCACCGACAACAATCTGCTGACCGTCCTCGACATCAATATAGACGCTGATAGCGTTGTCATCAGTGATCGGTGCGTTGAAATCCGTAAACTCAATGAAGTTACTTGCACTAATATTCTCAATATCCAACCCGATCGTCCGCTTACCATCTTCGCTGACTTGTGATTTGGCGATGTATGGCGTGAGCGAGATATTAATACCAACAGGCGGATCAATGAAATCATAGTTGAAAAGCGGTTGTGAGACAGCTTCTCCCAAGATGCTCGTGGTATCAACGCTCTGAAGATACGGGATACGCCTACCACTACTCCATGTAGCGTTCCAACTATCACGCGTTAAAAGCGATGGCGTTGAAAGGGTCTGCACCTTGTTCTCACGCATAAGTGTGTGGAGAAGTGCCATATATTCCTTGGTGGCTAAACCGAGGTTAAAACCTGAAATTTCCTGCTCAAGTCCGAGTTGTGATTCGAGGTCTCCGACAAGCGGGTTGCCAGGTCTTGGCGACACACCGAAAATTTTGTTCTCTTGCGCAGTAAGCTCAATACCGAGTTTCGTCGTTTCGTCAAGCGTCACTTCAAGGATTTGGATATCAATCCAGACTTGACCGCGGACGAAGTCTAACTTCTCAATGAGTGCTCTGACATCCGGGAGGTATCGCTGCAAGGTTGTAACAATAAGTGAATTGGTATCGGCATCCGCAAAGACAGTGACCTTTCCGCGTAGGGAATTGATGTCCTGTTGTTGTTCCCTTCCACCCGAAGCAAAGAAACGCCTAAAACTAAAGCCCGTATCTCCTTCACCTTCCCAGACCTGTTGGAGTACCTGCTGAAGCTGATCGGCATTGCCATACTCAAGTCGAATTGTCTCAGTAATCTCTTTTTGCCCTTCGGGTGTGGGGACATCCATAGAGTCAATAAACTCTGTGATGAGCTCAAAGTTGCGTTGTGTGGCGGTTGAGATAATGACAGCATTGAGGGTCGGGTAAGCCTCAGCCGTGACGTTACCTGCCAATGAACCTTGCGTTTGATTACGGTTACGCTCAGCGAGGAAAAAGAAGAAGTTCCCAGAACTGTTGGAGCTGCCTTGATAGACGTTGTTGATGATAGCAGCAACGTTCTCCGCGTCAGCAAACCTGAGTTTATACATGCGGGTACCCCACTCTTGGTCGGGCATGTTGACATCAAGTTTCTTGACGAGAGAATCAATGGTTTCAAAATTTTGGGCGCTTGTCGATATGAGGATAGCATTGAGGCGCACATCCGCAACGAGATGAACCTCGCCTTGGACTCCGAAACCCGCGTTTTCAGTCGGTTCCCGGTCCCGTCGTCGCCACCATGGGAGGTCCCTGTCTGATCCCGCACTGCCACCTTCAAAGAGATCTTGTAGGCTCGGCACAAGCGTTTCAGCGTCAGCAAATTTAAGAAAATAGAGTCTAATCTCCTCTTGCGTTTGTTCCTTGTCCAGCTCGTTGATGACCTTTTCAATAATAGAAAAGTTACGTGGATCGGAGGAGACAACGATGACGTTGAGCCGTTCATTGTGAGAAACGTTGACAGTCCCAACGATGCCTTCTTGGTCGAGTCCCTGTTCGCGTCGCCAGCTCGTTAATTTTGCGCGATCCCAAGCATCCATTCTGCGACGGTTGTTTCCACTCTCACCCGTGAGTACTTCCTGAAGAGTTGTTGCGACATCCTCGGCAGCTGCGTATTGAAGTTGGAAAGTACGGATCTGCGTTTGTGCGGTGGGCGAGACATCGAGTTCCTTAACAATCTCTTGGAGGAAAACCAGGTTTGCTTCAGAGGCTTTGAGGACGAGAGAATTTGAGCTGGCATCCGGAATAATTTTGATTTCTCCCTGAAGGACCTCGTAGCCGGTACCGTCAGCCTTCATCTGTTCAGCTGCGGCTTTCGCTTGTTCCGCATCGCCACCGAGCCGCCCGCGTCGCCCCCCGCCTTCGTCTCCTTCGCCCCTATCTTGAAAAACATTGGTGAGCGTCTGCGCCAACGACGCGGCATCAGCATAAACAAGAGGCACGATGAGAATCTTTAAGGGGAACCGTTCGCCTTCATCTGCAATCTGGAGAATGGAAACGATTCGGCGTATATTAGAAGCGACATCGGTGATAACGAGGGCATTCGTAGCAGCATCTGCAAAAATATTCGCCTGTTTATTGAGAAGCGGTTTCAGCCGGTCCACCTGTTCCGCGGCAACAACGGTATCTAATTGGATGATATAGGTTTGGATTTCATCGGTCATGTCCACCCGTTCAGGATTCGGAGGAATGCTTTTGACAATACCCTTTGTTGCTATTGCGCGTGCGAAGGTAGTGACTAAAAGTGTGCTATCGGTTTGGACGAGTGTGAGGTCATATTGTGTCAGGACGGTTTTGATTTTCTCGATAACTTCTTCAATTGTTACATTTCTGAGATTAATAAGTGAGAATCTTTTATCTTTAATATCCTCTTCGCTCGCAATGATCGTAAGGTCAGCCTCCCGCGAGAGCCATTCAAAGAGACCTTTCAGTTCTTGACTTGTAAAGTTAAAATCGAAACGGATTGCGCGCCCCTGTTCATCAGTTTCAGCGACCCGCATCTCCGGTTGCTGACCTTGCGCGTAGAGCTCAGCAAGTCCGACGATGAACAATCCGAAACAAAGCAGTAAAATAAACGAAAGTTTTCTTCCTTGCATAGCATTCAATCCTTTTTATAGTTGTCAGTCGTCGGTTATCAGTTAGCAGTTTAGGGCTTACGTAGTCTGCTCATTTGTAGCACGAACTTTATAGTTTGTGTCTCTTTGTAGCACAAACTTTCCAGTTTGTGTCTGAAGAACGTGTGTATTTTTGCGAGAGTTCCCATCTCACAGGACGTGCTACGACGACAATTGCGTAAGTCCTGCAGTTAAAAGGTCTTGGAACAATTGCCCAAACTTGAAGGGCACTTCACAGCGGTGAATTGTTCCCAGTGACCTCTTATTACTGACAACTGACAACCGATAACTCCTAAAATATTCGAGCAATGAGGAGCATATCCACATTTAAATTTGTCTCACCTTCGGAATTACGGCGGCGTGCTGCTGGACGCGATGCTGTTTGTTTATCGGCGGAAAGCCGCAAGTCGCGCACCCTGAGCCATTTGGCACCCGTTTCGATGAGATGGTTTAAGTTAACAAGTTTTTCAAGATCTGTTTTAAATTTCATTTCGACGGTGTAGTATTCGGTTTGGTAAGTTAATGGTGCCAACGCGAGTTGTGCTAAAAGGGTCGCACGCTGCCCTTGAATCTCCTCAATATATTTGACGAGTGCATATTGGAGCTCACCCATATCTGGCGACTTTCCAGTGTAGGTATCCAATGCTTGCACGAGCAGCTCCAAAAGGAGACTATCCTTCCGTAATTGAACTTTAACAGTAGCAGGCTTTGCACCGATACCGAAAATACCGGGCGTGGGAGCCGTCCTGACTTTGTGAACTTGCGTTTCAAAGAAATCCTGTCTCGAATCCGCTGCTCCCCGAAGTTGCCGCGCCAGCATTCCCTTAATAATCCCTGCGATCTTGGCTCGAAGCGTGATAGGTATTACCTCTGGCAGCGAACCAAATTCCCCTTGCATTGCAGCGTCTATCGGAGGCGTATCCCCGTTTTTATGACTCGCGCGCGCCTCTTTTTTCGTTGATGCTTCCGCCTCAGACCCCGAACCGTCCGCTTTATCCGATTCAGCATCTGGATCGGTTTCCGTTCCTGACAACCAAGCATCCATTAACATGTTGAATGTGTCGTCTTCTGCCTCCTGTTCAATGATGGCTATAAGTTCCGCTTCTTCCGCCTCTATATGCTTGAGATAGTGGTAGAGGACGAGATTTGCTCGGTTTTCTATTGTTAGTTTTTGGGTTTGTTTAGCGGTACTGGGTTTCGTGAGAAGTTGATAATTTTGCTGAATACCGGCGCGCCTGACAAGGGCATCAATACGAGATCTAATGACGGTCTCCGGAAGTTCGGTGTCAAAAAGTGTCCCTGACTGCTGTGAGTTCGCAAGTGCCAATCCAGTCTCTTTGTAAATCTCGGATTCAATCGGCCTCAGCACTTCAGCAACACGCACCAAATTTTCAGTCTGTAACAATTGCTCGCGTTTCACTTTGGTATCTTGATTTGCAAACAAGCGATAAAAGGTAGGTGCTACTTGTATGACAAGCAAGATTAAAAGCAGCCCACCTAAGATACCAAGTAAGATTCGGCTTCGCGGTGTTAATTGGAGATCCAACTCCATAAATCAATCCTCTAAAATATATAACCTAATTATTGGGCTAAAGATAGGGCGCGCTTGAAAATGCGCCGCGAAAATCCACTTTTCATTCCCTTTTTTCTTCCGCCTCGTTTTCAACGGTGTTGGACGCAGGCGGCGAAAGAAACAGTTCCGTATCCGTCTCTGGTTCATCAATTTGTATTTCAGGTACCGGGTATCGCTTCTTGGCAAACGTTTTCATAGCGGACGCCGCTAAGTTACACCGCACCTGCACTTGGAAAATTTGCTTTCTATCTTGGGAAATCGTTGTGACTTCACCCGGACGGACATTCGTAAACACGCCAGAACGGTCAAGGGCACGTAAGAGCGTATTAATAGCGTTATGAGAAGCACTCTCCAAATTGAATGTAATGCGCGCTGTCGTTGGCTCATGAAGGTTAGTAATATTGAAATTCGTCCATGCCACCTGGGTCCTGTCACCAAACATCTCACTGAGGGCATGTAAAATATCAAGTGGCGAGATGTGATGCGCTAACATATCGGTGAGTGCTAACGCCTTCCCAAGTTGTGCTTTCGCGGTAGCCATCGGTTGTGCATAGTGTGCGAGTTGCGCTTCTACCGCTTCGTTTCTATGCTGTTGTGAGCGTTGGAGCGTGTACCCACCAAAAAGAACCCCTCCGAGTATCAAAACACCCAATCCAGCCGCAGCAAAAAGCTGGCGTTGTCGTGCAGTTTGCGTCAGCGTCTCAACTGTCTCCTTTGGCAACAAGGACACCTGACCGGCCGGTTTCAACGTACTGAGCCCAGCCCCCAAAGCGACAGCAAGGGTATCACCCCACTCATCAAGCGTAGCTTCCACCTCTGAGCGCACCGGACGGATATCAATATCCGCATGCTGTTGGATGGCATGCAGCGGATGCCACAATCGCGTAGGAATATTAAGTTCTGCTTCACACGCCGGTGCAAGGTCCCGAACACGTGCCCCCTCACCACACAACCAGAGTTCAGTTGCTGTTTCTGGCAGGGCGGCATCGGTGTTTTCTTCAGTGTCAAAATACGCAATGGCAGCAGCAATAGAACGCTGAAGCTCGCCGACAAAACGGGTTGTCCACGTCTGTGTGGAGGCTTCG
This sequence comes from uncultured bacterium, assembly GCA_964523645.1. GTDB lineage: Bacteria > Poribacteria > WGA-4E > WGA-4E > WGA-3G > WGA-3G. Next base: position 15,081 of record CAZGAW010000056.1, read on the forward strand.
CGTGCTGAAATGTGCCGTTTTTCCTCAGCCGCCGTTTCAATATCTATATTCAAGGTGCGACTCAGGTGTTCAGAGAGATGGTCCCCACCAAGACGGAAACTACGTGAAAACTGAAGCTTCCCATTTTGCATGAAGCAGAAATCTGTATGTTCAGCACCAACATCAACAACGAATGTCGGTTGTGTACATCCGCTATTCACGGCTACTTCCGCTATAGCTATCATCGAAGGCGTAACTGCTGAAACAGAAACCCCAATCTGCTCAAAGAGATCCAAATAATTTGTAACCGTCGTCCGCCGTGTAGATATCAATTCTACAGAAGAGGATTCTGGCGTTTGTTGTACATCGTGATACGTAAAGATAGCATCTTCAACTCGAAATGGGAGTTCGGCTTCTGCGGCGATTGCGACGATACTTTCGAGTTGTTCATCCGTTGCAGCCGGTAAATTGGACAAGCGTTTCGTGTTCACCAAGAACCGTGGAAGCGTCAGAACTATTTCCGTCTTATCTCGGTCAAACAACGAACGGAAGCCGCCTTGGACTGGCAGATTTCCTAAGGAGTCCCAGAGCTGTTTCACCGATTCAGCCACCCGCTGCCTATCATCTTTGTCTGGATACGACACGACCCTTGCATTGATAATATGCACGGCTTCGGATGCTTGCTCGAGTTGAATTATTTTCGCTGTGTTTGTGCCGATGTCTATCGCTACAACTCGGTTTTTTGCCATTTTTTTAGTTAGCAGTCAGCAGTCAGCAGTCAGTCCCAAGAGGTTTTGATAATCCTCACGCCTCTTTGCTGATTACTGAAAGCCGAGGGCTGAAAGCCATTCCTCAATCCTGTTGCCAATATTGTACAATTACCTCGTCGCCTGTCCGATCAATGATGCCGATACAGGTCGAGATAACTTTACCTGCAAGGTCAACACCATTTGCCTCAATACGATACCCGTGCGAACGATAGGTTACCCAATCAACGACCTCACGGAACGTTGCAAAGTCAATTTCCTCTAATTCCGACAGTTGTGAAATTCTGGTAAACGGATTCCCTTTTATCTCTTCTCCCGTGAAACTTTGTATCTGCGATGTATCGGGGGCATCCTGTTCACGGCGGTCAACGATTGCCTGTGCCTTTCGTGGATCCATTCCCGGTAGCAGCGATAATATTTCAGGCGTTGCTGTATTTATGTTAATAAGTCCTTGGCGTGTCTCTCCAGCCTTTAGGGTAATACTATCCACAATACCGATGAATTCCTGCTGTGTTAACATCTTTACCTCTTTGATAGCATCAATGTTCTGGAAAAGCCCTTGCGCATCACGGTGATCAATGATCCGTTCTGCAATACCCTCATCAATGCCTTCTAAGGATTGCAAAGTTTCGACATCTGCAGTATTGATATTAACTTTTCCTTCTTCATCCGCTGACTGCGGCGTTCCTCGTTGCCCTGGTGCAATACTTCCTTCTGGATTGTTGGTTTCCTCTTCTTCCGCGCCTTCATCAGTATCTTCCGTAGTCAGTTGGTCTTGTATAGTGTTAAAAAGTTCGTCAGAAACTGCCTGCACATCCAGCAGTGAAGCAAACTGGTCAAAATCACGCTGCTGGATAAGCGATTCCGCTTCTGCTTCTGTGAAAACAGATTGGTTTTGCTGTGTGTTAATTTGTGTGAGTTCATTTGCCTCCGCCGTATTGACATCGACAAGCTGCTCCCCGTTCGGATCCGTGCTTGCATCAACCGAATAGATCGTAGCTAAACCCACAAGACCCGGCGGCATGGCTGTCGCCTGTCGGTTGCCAGTTGTTAGTAAAGCGGGACTCTGGCTGACAGCCGAAGGCTGACGGCTGACGGCTACTTCTTGTTGAGCACCGTAGAGAAGTTCGGATGTCATCCCTTGAACACGTGCGAGATCTCGAACGGTGCGATACGGTCGTCCCTCCACTATCCTGTTGGCAAGTTCCTCAGTGAGCGCGTCATCTGGCGAAGCCCCTGCCTGTGCGAGCAAATTACTGACGAGTCCTACGTCAGCAATGTTGATATTAACCTTTGATGCTTCATCTGTAACAATCACATTGTAGTTTAGAAAATTACCAAGCTGCACCCCGTCTTCAACCTGTCCTTGGAGCGGTTCAGCCCAAGTTTCGCCGAGCGAGTCAAAAGGGGTCTGATCTGCACGCATGACAGCGAGCGTCCATTCAAAACCTGCCTTTGCAGCGTAGTGATATTTCGATCTGTCCAAAAAATTTCGCTGTGTCCGCTGTTCTATATGAATCGAATAGAGCAGTTGCGTCGCAAGGATAGACAGAATCGTGAGTATCCAGAGCGTCGATACCAGAGATAAACCACTCTGTTCTTTGTAGAATCCGCTGGAATCCCGTTTCGTGAACCGTATCATCCGTGAACACTCCTAAGGGGCACCTCCTGGTCCACCCGCGGTGGCACTTGCAGGAAGATACACCATTGTCGATTGGGTCATACCCCTTGACTGTATTGTCAACGGATTCTGGGTTGTGCCTCGCGCTATCTCCGTACTTGTTGGCACCTGTGCTTCACCTTGGACATTTATTAGAACTTGTACAGCACTCGGAAGACTTGCTGTGTCGTCCCATGAAGTGCGCCACGCCTCCGCTTCCCCATCAAAATACTTAAGATCAAAACTGATAAGCCCAGCAACAAGCGTGGCAATATGGGCATAAATGGGTTCTCCATTTTCATCCGTCTGTGGAACTTCACCGGTTTGTAAAAGGCTGCTGATAACAACTTCAGGGTCAAGGGTTGTTGTTGTAACGCGAAAGAGGGCAAGTTCACCGACCTGTTCATCAACTGTATCATCTGTGAAACTTTCTTGAAGATTTGAGGAACCCAAAGGGGATTCACCCGGCAGCGGTTCCGGTCCGACGAAGTACGCCACACGCTGCACGTCACTTAAAAGCGGCAGCGGTACTTGCGAGGTACTTTGAGATTGGAAACTTGCAAGCTGCTGAAAAAAAGGATCAGGATCTGTCTTAACGAGCGTGACAAAACTGAGCAGGTCCCTTTCACCTAATTGGCTCGGACCATCTTCAGTATAGAGCGCAAGTTCTGGCTCTTGAAGCGAGACCCGCATATTACTGAGATCCGTTACAAGCCGATCCATCGCAACCCGACATCTCTGTGCAGCCAATATTCTCGTTTCCGTCTGATGATAGACATCCACAGCTGTTTTGAAGGCAAAATACGCCGAACCCGCGATGATCACGAGGATACTAACCGCCATGAGCATCTCAATGAGTGTTAA
>CAZGAW010000056.1:18450-32678 GCA_964523645.1 uncultured bacterium
AACCCGCGATGATCACGAGGATACTAACCGCCATGAGCATCTCAATGAGTGTTAACCCACTCTCAGCGTATTGACTTTCGGCTTTTAACTTTCGGCTTTCGGCGTACAGGTAAAAACGATTTCCCGACGCTGCTGTAGGAGCGGAAGAAACACCCAAGCAAAAACACGCCGATTCTCGAAGAAAACTTTGGTTCATCAGACACCTCTTTTACCGATTACCGCTTGCTGACGGCTGATCGCTATTTTGCGACATTTGCCGATCTGCCATGTAGGTACTCATAGACATCGAGCGCTCGCGATTTCGATGTATCCATGTAACGGTTACTTCGACCCGACGGATGTTCTCAACATCTTCAGAATCTATTTCTTCAACGATAGAACGCCAACGATAGCGTGTATTTTCACCGAATTCCCCGTTTTCTTCACCAACATCTGGATAGCCGTTCATCTCAATCTCTGCCATCCGAAATTTGAGGAGGTAGAGTGCGGTCGTACTGTTGTCTGAAAGCCCTTGATTACGTGCAGCGGAAGCAAACGCTTGCAACAATGCTGGCAAAACAGCCGCCAAAATCGCCAAAGTTACAAGGGTCTCGACGAGGGTAAAACCGTCTTTTTCTTCTGATGCTGGACGCGTAATTAGCAGTTTCATACTTTTAGGGTTTCCATGAGAGATGACAGGCAAGTTAACTGGAGGTATCAAAACCTAATATTTCGACCTCTTGAGATGTAAGTTGGCGCACCCGGATACGCCCGCTTGCTGCCTCAACAGTAACAGACATTATCTGGTTCCGTGAGTTCCGGAGGTACACGAGGGCATCCTCGGAGGTGGAAGTAGGTGAGAAATAGATGTAGGCCACGCCAGAATCGACATTAACAGTCCTACCATTGTGATTGGTTATCATTCCAACCAGTGTTACATTCTGCTCCATCGGGTAGGGCACCCCCAAGATACCGGAAGCGCGTGACAAGGATCCCCGCGAAACGGAGGTCCCCGTTCCCAATGAGTTTCTGTTTGTATTATTCTGAACAGCAGCGACAACAGTAGAATTCTGAGCCGTCAGTGTTGATGTAAGCGGATTACTGGGGTCAAACGTTTCACTGGAGGCAAGCCAGTATCGCTCGCTGTCAAAGTCAAAAACGACAAGGTGCGCTGTTCGATCCGTAATCGCCATATCCCGAGCAAACGTGAGTAGACTCCGAAGCGTATACGCTGACGCTTTTAAACGGCGCGTTGCTGCGAACCCTTTCAGTGTTGGCATAGATACCGCTGATAGTATGCCGATGAGGGTCAAAACGATTAGTAATTCCGTGATTGTGAAGCCACGCTGAAATTGAGAGTTAGGCACAAAACGGAAATCACGCCTAACGGTTCTTCGCAGCATCGTTTTAGTAGACCCCTGTGGTTTCATCAACCCAATTGGTGATGTCGGCATCCAACTCTGTACCGCCTACCTTTCCATCCTTACCCATCGAATAGAGATCATAGTCGTATCCGTAATGGGTACTCGGTTGGCGATAGACGTATGCATTATTCCAAGGATCCATAAAATTGGGGCTACCAACATAGGGTCCATCCCAATTTGCGGGAGTCGGGCTTGGTGCCCGCCATAAGGCACTTAATCCTTGTTCGGTTGTTGGATATTCACCCGTTGCGATGGCATACTGTTCTAATGCGGTTTTGATACCGTTAATCTCTGTTTGTGCCTTCGCGACTTTCGCTTGCTGTGGCGCATTTATAACGCGCGGTGCGATAAAGGCCGCTAAAATCCCTAAAATAACAATGACAATCGTCAATTCAATGAGCGTTAACCCCGACTGATCGGCTTTAAGTCCAACGTACATTTTATTTTCTCCATTTTAGAGTTGTCAGAGGGAATAGTTGTCAGTTGTCAGTTATCAGTCACAAGAGGGTGTTTTGCTGGGGTGTTTCCCGTGTTAAACGAACACCTCTTAACTGAAGACTGAAGACCGAAGACTGATAACTATTAAAACTGATAACTGACAACTGATAACTGATAACTATTAAAACTATTTAATTGCTTAACAATTGGTTCGCCTCAAAGATCGGAAGGATCATCGCGACAGCGATAAATCCGATAACAAGCCCCATCAATAAAATGACCAAGGGACCGATAGAACCTGTTAAACGTTCGAGACTCTTTTTTATTTCTAAATCGTAGTATTCAGATAGTTTTCCGAGCATGTGAACAGGTTCGCCGGATTCCTCCCCGACAGCCACCATGTGGGTGACAAATTCAGGAAAATCCTTGCTCCTACCCAGCTCACGGGCGAGCGTGGAGCCCTGTTCAACTTCTATTTCTGCTGCAGCAACGACATTGCTGTACACCTTATTTCCAATCGTGTCTTTGACAACCTGTAGGGCAGGCAGCATGCGTACCCCATTTTCCAAAAGCGTTGCCATCGTTCGGGTAAAGCGGACAATGGCAAAAGTGCTAAATATGGGTCCAATGAGCGGTATTTTGAGTTTCAGGCGATCAAACCAGACTTGACCGGTTTCACGGCGGAGATATTGCCTCAAGCCTGCTACCCCCAAGATAACAACCAGAAGGCCAATCCACCAATAGGTTTGGAAGGCATCCGTGGCTCCAATCAGAATGCGTGTTGGCAGCGGCAAGGCAACGCCGAGATCGTCGAACATCGCAGTGAATTTCGGTATGACAAGAATCATAAGGACCGCAACAGCGCAGATGCTAAGCGTCAATAAGATAATTGGATAGAAAAGTGCTGAGACGACATCGTTTTTGAGAAGCCTCTGGCGTTCGGCGAATTCCGCGAGCCGTTCTAAGACTAAACCGAGAACCCCACCACTCTCACCGGCTCTTACCATGTTAACATAGAGATTTGAGAACACCTTCGGATGCTGGGTGAGCGCGTCGTGAAAAGTCGCACCGTGCTCCACATCGTATTTCACTTGCGAAACGATACGGTGAAGCGCAGGATTTTGAACCTGACCGAGTGTAACCTCCAAGGCACGTGGCAGCGGAACATGTGCGTTCACAAGGGTCGCTAACTGGTATGTAAAGAATTCAACATCCGCCGGTTTGATCCTATTTCTACCAAGCTCAAGCCAGCGGTGCACGTCCGTCGGCGCGGCTGCCTGCTCCACCTCTTCAACAATATCTGTGGGCCAATAGCCCATCTGCCGTAACCGAGAAACAAGTTCGGCTTTGGAATCGGCTTCTATTGTATTTGTAACAGTGCCACCGCCATGGGTAAGCGCTTCATATCGGAATGTTGGCACAATCAACCTCTCTGCTACAATTCGGGATCACACGTATATATCTTAAAAACGCTTAAGACTTCCCCAGACTCTCGTGAGCTTCGCTTTAGGCGTTACTGACAATCCATCACTGTTCGGGATACTGTCGCCACTGATCACAATATTGTCGAATCTTGCCGTTTGATTTGAAAGTCCCAACCCCGCCGCGCCTGTCAAGAAGTCTTGGAATCCGTCTAACGCTAATGGAAAGTTACCTAAACAACTTCCACAAAATCGAATTCGTCTTCCTGTGTTAACCGGACGACTTCGTCAACCGTTGTCAAGCCAGCGGCGACTTTACGCCAACCATCTTCCCGTAAGCCTTTCATACCCATTTGGACAGCAAGGCGACGAATCTCACTTGTTGATGCTTGCTTGAGTGCCATCGATCGAATCTCATCCGTCATCAATAGAACTTCAAAAATACCGATTCTACCTCTATAACCTCGCCCTCGGCACTCTTTACATCCCACCGCTCGCGGAATCTCAAGGTCATAAGGAATAGCACCACTGCCGTTGCCATTACCGTTACCCATAAGACTTGCCAGTTCGTGCATTTCGGGTGTATACATCTCACAACACGCCCTGCAGACCCGGCGAGCAAGCCTTTGGGCGATAACCCCTTCCACTGTGGAGGCAACGAGATAGGGTTCAACGTTCATATCAATGAGTCGTGTGATTGCGCCCGGCGCATCGTTGGTATGAAGTGTGCTAAAGACAAGGTGCCCTGTCAGCGAAGTATGGATCGCCATCTCCGCGGTTTCGTAGTCACGAATCTCACCCACCAATACCTTGTCTGGATCCTGACGTAGGATATGACGCAGCCCTTGGGCGAAGGTAAAGTCTATATCGGGGTTGACCTGGATTTGGTTAATACCTTCTAATTCGTACTCAACAGGATCCTCAAGGGTGATGATTTTGACATCCGGGGAGTTAATCTCTTTCAAACACGCATAAAGCGACGTGGTTTTCCCACTACCGGTAGGTCCCGTCGCGAGGATAATACCGTGCGGTTTACGGATCATACGCTGAAAGAGTTGGAGGTTATCTTCGGTTAACCCGAGTTCTTCAAGCCCGAACTCGATCGACTGCCGGTCCAGGATACGGAGGACAACGCTTTCACCGTGCAGTGTCGCAACTGTCGGTACAGTAGAGACACGCAAGTCTATTTGCCGGTTACCGACGCTACCAATCTGCCGACTGATTTTTCCATCCTGCGGCCGTCTGCGCTCTGCGACATCCATCCCTGCCATAATTTTGATACGGGAAGTGATTGCGGATTGAAGATAGGCGGGGGGTTGCGGCTGGTCTTCCAGCACGCCATCAACGCGGAAGCGGATCTTCAGCTGCGTCGGATACGGTTCAATGTGGATATCACTCGCCCCCATCCGAACCGCATCAATAATCATCTGGTCAACGGCGTGTATGACTGTCGGATCTTGACTGAGGTCTTTCTCATCAATTCCGAAGTCGTCAATCGTTTCACGTTCAAGCGTGGCGGCTGCGCCAACAGGTCCCTTGATACCAGCACTCAAGAGACTCTCAGCAGTCCGTCCATAAAGGCGAACGATTGCCTCGTCAATATCCGCTTCATCCGCAAGGACAGGCGTAATTTGGCAATCCGTTATGAGTTCAATCTCGTCAATGAGAACGACATCTTGGACATCCACCATCGCGACCGTGAGTTGATCGACTGTCAACTCGATAGGCACGATTTTATTTCGGTATGCGAACCCCGGCGATATCTTTTCAAGCACGTCAGGTTCAGGAATAACACCCTCTAATTGGACGAACGGTGTCCCGTATTCAACGCTCTTCGTAGCGAGCGCAAGGATGTCGGAGGAGACACCACGCTTAGAAAGTACAGCAGCCTCAGATGCCCCCGTTTGTTTTATCTCTGCAACGATGTCGGTATAGTCTTGTTCAGAAATGAGGGATGCCTGGCGCATCACCTCAACCAACGAACCCGTGTTCAGTGTCTGTTGCATTGTGTAAAGTTCTACCTGTCGGCGGGATTCCAGCGCGAGAAGTAGCCTCTATTGTTATTTTATCTTTAAAATCTGTTTTTGAGTGCCTCGTTTGACACTTAAGACGCAAGAGATGAAAATAAGTTTAACAAACAGCCTACAACAGTCTTTTCGATAAACACTTGACGAGAAAATACTATCTTAAAATACTTATTCATAGTATTAGACATACAAATATATCATCTGTTCAATAAATGCCTGTGAAAACAGCACTTCCTTCCTGTTTTCACAGGCATCTTAGGTAAACATTATCTCGCTTTTTCAATACGTCGAATCGCTTTTTTCGCAGAATTTCGGACAACTTTAGCACTATCATTGAGCGCGCTTGTCAAGGCACTTCGAACTTCAGGCGATGTTGCAGGCATCTCACCTAATTCATCGGCGGCGTTACGGCGGACATCCACAGCAGTATCGCGTAATGCTACAAGAAGCGGTTCCACGACCACCTCTCCAGATTTTCCGTCATCTACAAGGGATTCACCGATGCCGCCAAGCACATCAACGATGTGTCCACGCGTTGTAGCAGATTGGCTGTTCGCAAACGCAGTCCTTAACATCGGTGCGATAGTCGTAGCAGCATCTTCACCCAATTCAATCAAGGTATCTTCAGCACGCGCTCGCACTGAGTTAGACTTGTCTGACAACACATCTATCAGTGCAGCGAACGTTTCAGCGGAAGCGGCTCGTATATCAGACAACTCCGCTATCGCATTGGTTCGGACTTTTGTGGACTCATCATCTATACTCATAATCAAAGCATCACGAATTGCATCAGTAGACTGTCCATTCTTTGCGAGGAATTCGCCGATCTGTCCTAAAATATCGAGTACCTCGTCGCGTGCCCTTGATGAATCTGTCGTCCGGGCTTTGATGAGTGCTGGCACGATGACAGCCAGCGATGCCGCGGATGTCGGACGAACGTCGTCTAATTCTTGAAGTGCCTCACGGATCACCTCATCGGACGCATCTTCGAGTGCCATTGCCAATCCGATCGCGGCAGCGTCATAATTTCTGCCTGCTTTCCTTTCATCTTCACCGATTTCACCCAACGCGTCCACCGCCTCTTTTCGGACGCGTTTAGCCGGATCCTTGAGCATCGCAACGAGGGCAGGAGTACCGGGATTCCCAATTTCTTCAAGGAAATCGACAAATTGACGTTTCGCAGCGTTAGATTCGTCTGCTAAAGTCGGTACGACTTGTGCGAGTAATTCGGATTGCCACTTCGCTTGTATCATTTCATGCTTTGCTTTAATCGCGTCGAGTTCCGCAGCGAGTTCGGATAAGCCGCCATCTTGTGCCTCCGCCGTTGCCTCGTGAAGTTGGATCATCTGACTAATTCCCAAACCGAGGAAAATACCGACAACGACTGTTATTACCCAAAACCATCGCCTCACAGATATATTAGCACTCACATTCGCTATAAGTCTTTTCCCAATCATTATTCTTTCCTCCTTAATCGGTGGTGCCTAATTAGGCGATTCCCATTCGACATCCATATTCCAAAGAAGAAATGGAACCAGCTTCGCGAGCATCTCAATAGGGGTCTCTTTTTTCGATAACGTTATTTCCAATAGGGCAGTATCATCTTCAACTGAAAGCCAAGCGAGCAGCAGCGGCATCTCTTTAGAATCAACAAGCAGTTTGTCAGCCGGGAGCGATCCTTTCTCGATCTCCAGAACCCGTGCTAAATTCAACTGGGCAAATGCCGTAGGTGTTTTCGGCAGCCGCTTTAAATAGGAGGGTTTCTTTTTCTGTTTAACCCCATCAATCAGTGCAGATATCTGATCTTCCGAGAAACCCATAAGAAATAACCCATCTATCTCACCATAGTAAATACTTGAGGCGACCTCCGACACCATTGTGCCTTTATACTCCGTTTGAGAAACAGAGGCGTTGTGTAGGTTAGAAAGGCTATTGCCAACCTGATTCCACTTCATTCGATTACTGGGGTTGAAAACAATCCCGCCATCTGTCTCTGTGCCACTTTCATCAAACGTAAACGTGCCATCAAATTCAACACTAAAACCACTCTCCGGATCGAAACGTGTGAAGTCCCGGATAGACATAGCAAGTTCGCCCATCAACCCAGCCATGATCCCCTCTTCCAAATCAAGGTTCAGAAGCCCTTCCACAAAAGAGATGGCTTCATAAATGTCACCGGTCGCGTCTTTCTCCATTTCAATGCGAGCAAACTCCCACATACCTTCCAAAATGCCGGGGGCTACAGCAACAAATAGGTCATCTTCACCCGACAATGCGTTTAGCGTTGTGAGCGTCTCACCTTCTTTCAAAAACAGACCTATCTCATTTTCTGGTAAGTCAGGATTAAATTGTACAGCCACTTGAAAGAAGGGATCGGTTTCCAGCAGATTGAGCTTTCCAAACATAGATTGAAAAATAGCGAGGCGCGTTCGCATCGATGCCTCGATATTGTTTTTCATCACTGACAAAATAGGCGAAACGTTAGCATATACGACAACTTCTCCTGACCCCATTTTTTCTAACGCTTCGGAAAATTCATTGTTCTGCTGAATAGAAGGCATGCCCGCCCGGTAAGTATCCATCAATCTTTCAAAACTTCCCTCGCCCGTACCGATCACAAGGAAATCATCTACAAACCCATATTTAGCAATACCCCCGGGGATTTCCAACACGTTGTAGCGAACGCGCTGGTACACACCGGCATTTAAGCGTAAAGTATTTTCGCTCGCCATCCCCAGGAGCCCTTCTACAATTTTGGTAAGCTGCTGAAGTTTGTCCAGATTCCCTCCAGAATGTATCACAACACCAGTTTCAATTTCCGAACCGTTTGCTCCTTCCGGCCATATTGCCAGCGCGGTTCGGTAACCCACCGTCTCTATGATACCCAGGAGGTCGGTACCCAGCATTCCTTGTAACATTGTGATTCCCTGCTGCATCTCCTGCCAATCTGACATTTCCGGTAAGAGTGCAAGGGCTTTTTCCCAATTCTCTGAAATCTCAATTTCACCGTAGACTTCATCCAAATTCTGAAATTTCACATAGAGCACACTCTCTTTCGGCATGAAATCTTCCACTTCCGCAGCATGGACCCAAGGAACCATCAGCAGTAGTAGTATTAGACGGCACGTTTTGAAAGCAACCCGTAGACCGCACCCAAAAAGCTCTGTTATGCGTTGAACGAGAAATCGATGTCTTATCCATGAAAATTTTACCTTCATCGAAAACCTCCATTTTTTAAGGAACCCGAATGTCCTCAACGAGTGCTTGCACCTCATCCGGGGGCGGCGGCGTAAAAGCAGCGACAGTGATAGAAACAATGAAGTTTAGCACCATACCAACGGTTCCGATGCCCTCTGGCGAAATGCCCCATAACCAATGCGCCGATGTGTTAAGTTCTGGATTGACAAACTTGAAAAAGATGATATACGCCGCTGTAAAGGTGATACCAACAATCATACCACTGACCGCACCTGCTTTGTTCATCCGTTTAGAAAAGATACCCATCACAATCGCGGGGAAGAACGAACTCGCTGCAAGACCGAAGGCGAAGGCGACGACCTGTGCAACAAATCCCGGTGGATTTATGCCGAAATATCCAGCGATACAGACTGCAACGCCTGCGGCAATCCGGGCAGCAGTCAATTCCTGTTTTTCCTGTAACGTCGGCAGAATCGCACCCTTAAGCAAATCGTGCGCAACTGCAGTCGAGATGACCAATAACAAACCCGCGGCAGTCGAGAGTGCTGCCGCTAACCCCCCAGCAGCCACTAAACCCACAATCCAGTTCGGGAGTTTCGCAATCTCAGGATTCGCCAGCACCATAATGTCTCGGTCGATAGTCAATTCATTCTGGATGTCTGAATTCGGACCGCGATACTGAATTGCACCATCATTGTTCAAGTCGTCAAATTTAATGAGACCTGTTGCCTCCCAATTCTTGAACCATTCCGGGGCATCCTCATATTTGACATCTGTTAATTCACCGTTCTGTTCATAACTGACAGTGTTGAGCAGGTTCGTACGTGCAAATATAGCGACTGCTGGTGCTGTTGTATAGAGAAGGGCGATAAAGAGTAAAGCCCAGCCAGCAGAAATCCGCGCTTCAGATGCCTTCCGCACGGTATAGAATCGGATAATCACGTGTGGCAGTCCCGCAGTTCCGAGCATCAATGCCGCTGTAATAAAAAAGACATCAATAGTGGCTTTACTGCCATCTGTATACCGATTAAATCCCAATTGCTCGTTCAAACCGTTGAGTCGGTCAAGGAGATAGAGTCCAGAGCCATCTGTCACTTTTTCCATGAGTCCCATCTGCGGGATTGCATTGCCTGTGATTAAGATAGAAATAAATATAGCAGGCACGAGATACGCAAAAATCAGCACACAATATTGGGCAACTTGCGTATAGGTAATGCCTTTCATTCCGCCGAGCACTGCGTAAAAGAATACAATTCCCATACCGATCAACACACCGGTTTCAACATTAACACTCAAGAAACGTGAGAAGACGATGCCTACGCCACGCATTTGTCCCGCAACGTAAGTAAACGAGACGAAAACCGCACATACGACGGCAACAATTCGAGCCAATTGTGAGTAATACCGATCCCCGACGAAATCAGGGACGGTATATTTACCGAATTTACGGAGGTAGGGTGCCAATAGCAACGCGAGCAGCACGTATCCGCCTGTCCATCCGAGCAGATAGACAGATCCATCGCGTCCCATGAAAGAAATCATCCCAGCCATGGCAATAAAAGAAGCCGCACTCATCCAGTCGGCTGCCGTTGCCATTCCATTTACAACGGGATGCACGTTGCTCCCAGCGACGTAGAAATCGCCGGTCGAGCGCGCCTTCGACCAGAGCGCTACGCCAATATACAACGCGAAGGAGAGTGCCACCATTATGAAAGTCCATGTTTGTACGTTCATGTTATTCTGTGTCCTCCGTATCTTCGCCTTGTTTATATACCTTCTCTAAACGATTCATCAACCACGCATAAACGAAGATGAGCTCAACGAAAATCCAGATGGATGCCTGTTGCGCAAAATAGAAACCAAGCGGACACCCCCAAATACGGATTTTGTCCAGTTGATCTACAAATACAACCGAGCAGAGATATGAGGTGATAAACCAAATACTCAACAAAATTGCGAGATATTGGAGATTTTTTCGCCAATACGCTTTATTTTTTTCTGATGACTCCATAAGCTGCCTCCTCCGTTAAATGGTTATCGGTTTTCAGTTTTCAGTTATCGGTTACAAGCGGCGCGGCTAAACGAATACCGCCTAACTGAAAACCATTTCAAACTTGTCCTGTATAGTCGTAAAGCACTGCAACTCCCTCAATAATTCTGGGGAAACATTAATCGTTCAACATGTTCGATAAGAATATGGAGCACTTTAATATGGATTTCCTGAATGCGATCCGCAGTATTCCCCGGCGCAATAAGATGAATATCGCAGTGGTGTTTAAGCCGCCCACCATCTCTACCCAACAACCCAAGCACTTTCATTCCGCGAGATTTCGCTGCCGTTGCTGCGCGCACAACATTCTTAGAATTTCCGCTGGTTGAGAGTACCAGAAGCAGGTCCCCGGGGTGCCCAAGTGCCAACAACGGACGCGCGAAGACCTCCGAGAATCCGAAATCGTTCGCTGTGCAGGTGATGTGCCCTGCATCGCCGAGTGCAATCGCTGGCAGTGGTTTTCTAGCATCGCGAAATTTGCCCGTACATTCCTCAGCGAAATGGATTGCATCGCACAAACTCCCCCCATTCCCACAGGAAAAAATTCTGCGCTCCTGTTCAAAAGTGTCTCGCATCATTTCAGCGATCTCCGCGATGGTTGCGATATTCTCAGGATTTCGGATAAACCGATCCAGCACGTCCTGCGACTCTAACAACGCATCGCGAATGCTATGCCAAATATCCATAATATTTCTTCTCTTTTCGAGTGTAAGCGTTTTCAGTCCATCCGAATTCAAAACCAAAGCAATTTGTGATTGCTATTTTTCCTATTGCGACGATTGGACAAAAAAGCAGGGCAATTCCAAATGCCCTGCATACATTCTATATCCTGCCTCTAAAACAATATCCTGTATGAAGCGAGGGTGTAGATGCCTTAGTCCTGTTTGTGGCGTTTGGCTGGTGGAGAGATATATTTCCAACCCTCCGCTTTGTTCTTTTTATTTTCTGCTTTCAAATAATCGACCAGTTCCTCCATGGTTTTGAACCGAGCGTTGAATTCTGCTTTCATCCGGTAGCATTCTTCAAGAATAGGATCCATGGGTGGGTGTTGTTCCTCTTTCATTTGTATCTCCTCGATTAACTCTGCCGGAGTGCAGAGGATTATAGGTTGGTATCCAGAGGCTCGACAAACTTGATCAATATGCTGCCGCTTCGTCTCGTTTACAATATGTTTATAGTTCCAAGAGGTTAGGTACTCGATGCCATTTACCACGGCAACAGCAATATGCTGAGCATCTGTTTGCGATTCCCGAGGAACAGCACCAGCATCTATCAATACCAGGGCAAACACAACCGCCTCCGGGGTCAAATTCAATACCGTAAGCCCTGCTAACGCGTCAATTCTACGCTGGGCGGCGATTTCATTCCCTTGTCTAATTTCAGTGATAACTATATCGGAAACGATAAACTCGAAGGTATCGGAATAGTTCTCCCACAACCCTCGCGTCGCTCTTTGCCGCTCGGCTAAGGTTACATCGTTGCTGGAGCGCGACTAAGTAGCTAACGACTGTCGTTTCAATGTACACTTTAGGCTTTATTGCGTCATATTTTATCATAGGATATCACTTATTTCAAACCGTTTTTCCATTAGATATACGGCATTGTTCTACCAACTATTCCTAAATACGGAAAATTTCCCCTAACTTTCCACCCAGCACGCGCCCGGCACCAAGCAGACACGCTATCAGAATTAACATACCTACCACACCCAACGCGCTTGCCGTATATGCACCATGGTCGGGACGCTGGGAGAGTGCCCAAATTGCCTTCGTAATGGGATAGTACTTATCCTGCATCGCCAAAATCAAACTGTCACTTACCTCTAACATTGAAAATGAGAATACAAGAATCGCACCCGCAAGGATATTCGCGATGACCAAGGGTAAGGTGATTTTATATAAGGTTCGGATCGGCGTTGCTCCCATGTTTTGGGATGCTTCTTCGTAGGACACACTCGTCTGTTGGAGTCCGGCATAGATGGAACGCAACATATAGGGTAATCTCCGCACCGCATAACTGATAATCAGCAAAAAAGTCGGGTTCTTTCTCGGATCTATAACAGAAACGAGTCCATCTGGGAAATATCGCAGGAGGAGCGTCGTATCCGCGAAACTGCCCATATACCCGAACGCTATTGCAACCCCAGGCAACGCCAATGGCAACATCGCCACCGCATCCAACAGATTCTGGAACGGTAGCCGTTTGCGAGTCAACAAATATGACACCACAACCCCCACAAGAAGTGCCAACAGTGTACTGAAAACGCTGTATTTCAGGCTATTGAGAATACTCGGGAGTGTATCGGAATGTGTGAACGTCTCAATATAATGCGCAAAGGTCCACGATTGTGGCAGCACACTCAATCGCCACTGACTGGCATCGGGTGTCAAGGAGACCAGTATGACACTGATGTGTGGCAACAATGCCGTGAACGTCAATCCACCGATAAAGAGATAGATGATACTACGCATGCCCCAGTTTGTATCCATTTCACGCGAAGTCACGTGGCCTCTACCGAGCATTTCATAGTGTTTACTGCCTGTCCACCGTTTAGAAATATAGAACGCCAGTGCCGTCAGGACAATAATTAGCACAACGAGCGCATATCCCATCGGGTTCTGATTCGCCTCCGTCACCTGTCGGAAAATTCGGACAGCGACGACTTCATTGTAATTAAAGATTAGCGGTGTACCGAGATCGGTAAACGCCCAAATAAACACAAGGATCGCACCGGCGAAATAACCCGGCATCATCAACGGCAATGTGATCTGACGGAAGACTTGGAACCGAGAGGCT
This sequence comes from uncultured bacterium, assembly GCA_964523645.1. GTDB lineage: Bacteria > Poribacteria > WGA-4E > WGA-4E > WGA-3G > WGA-3G. The sequence goes on from CAZGAW010000056.1 coordinate 31,784, forward strand.
CCCATATTCTCTGCGGCTTCTTCTAAACTTGGGTCAACGTTCGCGAGCGCAGCAACGATGTTGAGATACATTATCGGATACAGGTGTAACGTTGACAACATCACGACACCCCAGAACCCGCCACCGAACCAATCAATGGTTTCCGATATATCAATCAATTTGAGTTTCACGAGAAGCATATTCACGCTTCCGAATAATCCGAAAAACTGCTGCATCCCAATAGCACCAACAAAAGGCGGCATAATCATCGGAATTAGGATGACAGCGCGTAACATATCACGCCCTGGATACCGGTAGCGTGTTAAAAAATATGCGAGCGGAAGGCTGATGATACTTGTTACCAAGGTCACCATCACACCGATTTTGAAACTATTGATAACCAGCTCTCGGATATTCGGATCGGTTACCATCAATTTGAAGTAGGTGAGATTAAACGTGTTTTCAATCCAGAACGCTTCTTTGAAAACATAAAGGAGTGGGTATATGAGGAAAGCGACAAAGAACAACGCTGTCAACCCGAAAACCAGTGTGATGGATGGCGTTAAATCGTAGCGTCGTCTAATTTTGTCCATAAAAGACAAGTTGCTATGTGTGTTCTGTTCTGCCCCTGGGCGGTCCAGCATCCTTTTCTCCAACTTATAGGTGTATTTTTTGGCTCGCGATCGGAAAAACGCGCAAGCTACGCTTTAATTATACCCGATACGCTGTCGAATCGCACCTATTTTTTTCGGTCAATGTGCATTCAGGGGTAGTTTAGAAAAGCAGGACATTTTGACATCCGGGCAACAACGCCTTCGCACGGGAAAAATTGGCAACACTTATCCCCTTAAAATGTTACACTTGTTGAACATTTTTGGAAGGGTAAAGTCTGTTAGGGGGTTACAGTTACAGGCCT
>CAZGAW010000057.1:0-32455 GCA_964523645.1 uncultured bacterium
TACCGGGTTTGGGCTCTTCCCTTTTCGCTCGCCGCTACTGGGGGAATCGAGGTTTTCTTTCTGTTCCTCAGGGTACTGAGATGTTTCACTTCTCCTGGTTGTCCCTCGTGTAAACACGAGTAGCAGGGATTAACCTGCTCGGTTGCCCGATTCGGGAATCTTCGGATCAAAGCCTATTAAGCGGCTCCCCGAAGCTTATCGCAGCCTGTCACGCCCTTCGTCGACTCCTGGCACCAAGGCATCCACCGTAAGCCCTTAGTAGCTTGATAAGTAATCTTATAATTCTACCGATTTACCCTCTATATACAATTGTCAAAGAACAACGCCTATTTGATTATAGACGATGGAGATGAACGGAATCGAACCGTTTTCCGTCACTTTAATGACAGATGTTCACCTAAATGAACTACTCCGATATTGCAGTGATATGTAGTATATCACAAAAAACTGACTTTGTCAAATTTATTTTGAAAAAATCCAATTTTTTCTCAAATTTGACCTGTTGCGGATGGAGATGAGCGGATTTGAACCGCTGACCTTCTGGTTGCAAACCAGATGCTCTCCCAACTGAGCTACACCCCCAAACGACAGTATGTAGTATATCACAAAAAGCCATCAATGTCAAATTTATTTTGCAACAGAGTTAAGTATACAACAAAAAACAATAAATGTCAAATTTATTTTGCAGAAAGGGTGTGTAAAGTTTTTGGCAGCGTTTTGCAGATATGAGTTGAAGTGTGTGAAGAAAAATGGTATCTTCTCCTTAGGTCAATAAAGTTGAACATTCTTTTTATCACAAGGAGAAGATACCCTGTCTAACATTGTAGCAGAGATTCGCCAAGAAGTCCAAGAGATTTTTCAAGAGTTAACGGATGCCGAGGCTGTCTCTATCGCAGCCGTAGAAAAGCGGGTTTAATGAAAATAATTTGCTTTTTATCTGAAAATTTTGTATAATCTTTTAAAGTTATCTGTGACATTGATATTTTATAGAAATAACAATTAAAAGTTAACCTAAATAACTACTAAAGTTTTGACAATTTTTTTTCAAAAGTGAGTTGAATCTAAGCGATAGGTTCATCCCATCTGTTCAATCCAACGATATAGAATAGGGTGAAGTTGAAAACAACACATTCGCCAATCAACAAAAAACCTTGATAGGGTTGAACGTTTTACCTGGGAACGATCATGACGAAGTGCAGTTTACTATTTCAATTAAAAAGGTCTCTGAACGTGCGTGCGGATATGCGCGTTCTGAGAGGTAGCGGCGGCTGTGCTTTGAGACGTTCTGTTGATCAAGATAGGTACAATATCTTGTTATAGAATGTGTCTGCGTAGGTCCTAAACCTGACAAAGGAAAAGGAGATTTGAAAAATGTTTTCAAACATATTGAGATTTAGCATCTTATCCGTTTTTTGCGTATTGACGGCTCTTTCTTATGTCTACGCACACGATGGTGATCTTTATCATGAGCATGGTTCAGGTTGGCATTATCGTAGAGCTGAAACGGGGCCGCAGAACTGGCCGCAAGAATCGCAACCTGCGAGTGAGGATACGCCGATAAAACGCATCACGCAGCTTCAGCAAAAGCCTATCATTACAGAGTATATGCTTCGGGATTATAGTCGTTCCGGCGGGGCAGGTCTACCTCAGTGGATTGAAATCTACAACCCGAACGCTGGAGCGATGGAGCTAAAAGGCTATCAGTTTACCTACGCGCAGCGGAACACCGCGAATAGTCCCTATAGCTACAAAACTAAAACGATTGACAGTTTTGTTATCCCCGCCGGTGACGCCAAAATCATCGTCAGTAAGGAAATAGAGGCAAGATGGAATACCATTGGTGGGCTTTCAGCTGAAGATATTTGGGTCATTCCGAGTCAGGAGAATTCGGTATCGCTCAAAGATGGCTGGCACCTTGCCGATCCGAGTGGAAAGGGGATTTACAGAATCGGTGGGGCTTTTGAGGAGAAGCACGCGACGGCTGAGTGGGATGATTCGATTCCATGGAAAGGCAACGTTCATCTACCGCCCCATACAAGTGAAGGCTTTCGGGTGTCCTACCAGGCGGTGCCAAGTGAGCTCCCCAATGAGGATCATTTCTACGGCAACTTAGAAGATAGGAGTGCTGTGGCGGTGGTGGTCAACTCGAAAACGACCTATGAAGTCGTGGGTAAAAGTTCGCCTGGTTTTTTCAAACTTGCGGAACTTGCTCCCGCTGCCCCATCATTGATAAGACCGAAGAAAGTTGTCATTTGGGGCAATCTCAAGCGATCGAAGTGAACGCTGAAACCGTTTTAGTTATCGGTATATGACCGATACTGACATCAGAGACTTGGGGTTGCGAATCCGTAGCCCCAGGTTCAGGTGTCCAAGAGTGCCTGTTTTGTTTCAACTTGTGTCGTCGGGAACCGCTGCTTTTCGGGACAAGCGCGGTCTGCCCGCTGACGTTTTGTTTCAACTTGTGTCGTCGGGAACCCCGCCTCTACTTCTACCTATCATTTGAGGATATGGGGCAGCCACAAGGGACTGCCCCTACAGATAAAATGGGGGATATGGGGCAACCACAAGGGATTGCCCCTACATGGATAATATGGTGGATATCGGGCAGCCACAAGGGACTGCCCCTACAGATAAAATGGGGGATATGGGCAACCACAAGGGACTGCCCCTACACCCATAATATGTGGATATCGGGCAACCACAACGGACTCCCCCTACACCCATAATATGGGGGATATGGGGCAACCACAAGGGATTGCCCCTACATGGATAATACGTTCAATCCAACTTACAATACTATCAAACTAAACTTGACACAGCATTAGAGCTCGCTCCTCCAAAGGGAAGTATTTGCTCGGGTGTTTCTCCGTTCGCTGAATAACTGTCAACATGTTTTCGGGCTTTAGTATAATAAAGCCTAATTTCCACCCAAGACCTCATTTTGCTCTGTATTCCCGGAACTTCCGAGATAGAGTTTGATGGCAGGGCTGCTCGCCACAATCCGTTGGCCGACTGAAGCGTTGATGACAACGGTGTAGGGACGTGTCTGCTGTGTACCGACGAACGGGTTGCGGCGTAACTGATTGCCGGCGGTGCCAGCGGTAATAATATTCGGAATAAGCGTTAAGGTCGCTTCGGTTTTATTCCTCTGGAGTAGGGTGTTCTGTCTTTGGAGTCGTACGCCGAAGGGTAAACCGACAGCCGTAAGGTTCAGATTTTGCCGATTCCCGCTTTGCCTCTCAATTTTGACGGTGATGTCAATCGGGGTGTCTGGCGTTACTACGATCTCCGCCAAATCCGTTGTTAGTACAATTGGTGAGGTCTCCGTAACGCTGACGACAACATTTTTCCGTTGGACAGTTTGGTCGTTGTTTTGAATGCGATAGACTTGAACGGGTGTCGCAGCGCGACGGTATTCATTGCCCGTGGCGGTCGTAACAGCACCAACGACCTGAACGACCCGATGCGTCAACTCGGCATCAGACGCAGCCGTGAGCGTTATGTATCCCTGTGTCACGCCGGTACCCGAAAGAATTGCGCTCTCGCTGGCAGTAATGTCCGGCGGTAAGTTCTCAAGGGCGAGTTGTATGGGTTCCGTAAACCCGACGCGGCGTTGCAGGGTCACCGCCAATAGGACAGTACCGCCGCGCCCGATATTCGGATTATCAGGCGTTACAGAGATAGCGAAATCCGGGGTTGTCGGACGAGCATCTAAATGGTAGAGGTATCCTGGTCCACCATTACCAGCGATATCCTCAATGCGGACAGCGTATACACCGGGTTCATCGAAACTATAATCAATAATAGCGTTGCGCCTTCCGCCGACACCAGCATTGTTTGCCAACACCTCGCCGCGGTCATTGAGCAAGGTAAGCGAAGGGCTTAGTGGTGAATTGAGACGTTCTGCGGAGACAGTCAACGAATAACCGCCTATATCTGCGAAAAACCCCCACGGTCCGTATCCGTTCGTAACTTTTACCAGAATTTTGTTTCTGCCCTTAGAGACCGGAAGTTGGATAACATCATCGGCACGACGGAGTGGTCGGTGGACGTATTTGCTAAAAACAAGCTGGTCGTTCACCCATATCTTGATCGTATCGTCAGAACCGAGGGACAAGAGATAGTTCTGGTCTCGGTCAGATTCGAGATAGGTTAGGGCATAGCCCGTGACATCGTCTTCCGGGACATTCGAGAAGACATTTTCGCCTCTACTATCGGTTTCATACCATCCGATTTTTCGTCCTTCCTTACCGATGTATTCTTTATCGAAATCTATCTCAACTTCAGGTGGATAAACAGTATCAAATCCCTTCTCGTCAATGTTATCAAACGGAAAAATCACCCACCAGGGACCGAGGCTTGTCCCTTCTGAAATGGTAAGTCGATAGTAGTCTACCTCATTCGGTTCTGAGATGCGTCCGCTGAGTGCGCCGGGGGTCGTGAGGTGCTGCGCGTGTTCAAGCTGACGTGCGACAAGTCCGGCGAGCCGTTGTGCTTCTTGGGCAACAAAAGCGATGATGCGGTCGCGTTCGGTCTGCGTAATGTCTGCATTCTCCTTATTCGACATACGCGTAATGGTGCGTTCCCATTCCTCGGCAGAAAGCGCGCGATTGCTCGGTGAACGGAGTTCATGGCACGCGCTACATTTCGTTTCAAAGAGGATTTCAGATTCCGTGAATTGCGGTGCGATTTCCTGTGCGATTGTTTCATCCGATGCGGATTGAGCTGTCACATTTTCCTCAACGGCTTCCGAGTGTGTGTTCACGATAAAGGGAAAAATGCCGTAGGGCGTGCGAATTTGCTTGAGTCCTGGCTGTTCAGCTGCAGTCAATTCGACTTGCCACTTGGTTTGGGGAAGATTCTCGCCCCCAATAACACACTGGATGATATTGGCTTCCGGAGGTGTCGGCGGTCCGTAGGAGCGTGCAGTTTCCGCTTCTGACAAGGGGTTTCCATTGGGAACTGTACCACCAGCAGGGAAAAGGTAGGTATTGTAGGGAAGCACACCCCCTGTTAAACGGTAAACGGAATCGGGATTGCCGCGGTGTAACAGATCCCGAATACGTAGTACATAAAATCCATCGGCAGGAAGTGTAATATCCAGAAGCGGATCGAGGCTGTAGAAGCCATTACTACGCGCTAATTCAACCATTTTTGCGTCGAAAAGAGAGAGCGTAGGATTGAAGAATTGCTGGCTAATATTGTTGAGACGATACGCGTTGACGCTAAACACGCACCGCTGCCCCTTATCCCCCGAAAAAACGTAATAATCTTCATCCCCGCCGGGGTTAATAAGTCCATTGATGAGGCTCGGCAATTCAATAAGGGTGGCGGTTTCTGGGGAGTTATTTGACTCCGTTTCAAGGACATCGGGTGTCTGGCTAACCTCAAAGGGCCATGCGGTGGAAGTGCCGTGCTTACCGACGACTCGAACTTCGCGCATCCCAATCGACGCATGTGGTGCGATTGATAACTGTGCGGTTAATCCACCACTGGCTCGTGCTGCCGATGTCAGGTAAGCAATAATTTGGGTCTGCGCCTCTGCGCTAATCTCTGCCCCTTTCTCTGTAACCATCCGCTTAACAGTGGCTTCCCACTGCGCTGGAGTCATCGATCGGTTATTCGGAGATCGGAGTTCGTGGCATTGCCCACAATTCGCTTCAAAGACAGGCTTATGCGTATCATCCACCTCGCCACCGACGGGGTGAAGTTGGGCGGTAATTCCGGGTTCACCTTCAACAATAAGGGTGTGTGCCCCTTCCAAATCGGAGCCTTGGATGGCGACCTCAACAGTCGTTCCGAGTTGCCCTCCTGCTGGAAATAGGGAATTGAGCCGCGGAACGCCCTGTGCAAACGTAGGTATGCTGATTGAAAGGAGGAACGCGGTAAAAAGGATTCGGGCGACGCTCGCGAGGCTATACTGCTTAGCGAAAAATGAAGTACTGGTTCGCATCGTGAAAACCTCCGAAAAGTTGCTGTCAGTCAGATAGCTATCAGTAAAAAATCCGTGCTGCCAACTATTCTGCTGAAAGTCGAGAGCCGATGGCTATTCCTTAGAATTCGTGAGTTAGGGTGCGCTTACGGAGATTATAGAGTCGTACTTTGCCATCACGGCCACCTGCGGCGACAAATTCGCCATTTGGACTGAACTGGACAGCGTAAACAGCGTCCGTTGACTCATCGAAAGTTTCATAGCGGTTGCCCGACCGGAGACTCCAGATAATCACCGAAGTATCCGCGCTCCCGGACGCTATCATCGTTACCCGATTGTTAAGTCGTACACGCCTGGCATCAACGGTATAGACGGCACCTTGATGTCCATTGTATTCACGAACGAGTGCGCCTGTCATCTCCAATGCGTTTCGTCCCATGGTCGTCTCACCGCCATCTCCTGCTGGTGTAACACGCCATGTCCGCACAGTATTATCGGCAGAACCGGAGACTATCACACCTTCTTCGGCTGAATACGCGAGACTATAGACTGCATCATCATTCGCATCAAAGTTCACCAAGACGGTATAGGTATTTGGATTCCAGACCTTTATGGTTTTGTCCTCGCTGCCGGTAACAAAGTAAGTTCCGTCTGGATGGTACAAAGTACAGAGGACCCTCCCGACGTGTTGTGTAAGCCATTTGGAAACCTGTGTATCCACCGAGCCGGTATCTTCAAGGCGCGTTAAATCGATAACAGCACTATATTCGTCCATGCTCGCAGTAACCAATGTCGTATTATACGGGCTGAGTGAGATGGATTCAATAGTATCGCCGTGAATCTCGAAATTTTTTATTAATTTTTCAGAAGGGACATCCCAAACGGTTATTTCGCCGCTTTGGGAGGCAAGACCGCTGCTGGCATAGAGTGTTTTACCATCTGCAGAAAATATAAGACTCCGCACTTCACCTGCATGTGGTTCGTAGGTGTAAATGACGCGCTGTGTCTCCAGATCCCAGAGTTCAACCCACTGATATTTCCCGACAGCAAGGGTCTTGCCATCGGGACTGAATTCAAGTGCCCAGATCGGAGATAGCGGTGCTGCTGTGAGGCAGAAAGGTGCTGCGAAGATGAGACAGAAAGCCACTAACACCATTCCGAGACTGCAAAGTCTTTTGCCCATTGCTTAGACCTCGTAAGTGGTTGTCGGCTGTCGGCTGATCGCCAATTACGTGAGAACGCCACGAATCGGTTTACCGCCACGTGAAAGGACAATGCGAACGCCATCTGGCGATTCCAGATTCTCATTATAATCAATGCCGAGGCATCGATAGAGCGTTGCTGACAAGTCTTCGGGGCGTACGGGTGTCTCTGCGGGTTCCATGCCGAGGGGATCTGACGCACCAATGACTTGTCCGCCTTGGACGCCGCCGCCAGTTAACATAATCGAGAAAACCCGGGAATGGTGGTCGCGTCCGGCGTTTCGGTTAATGACTGGGGTTCTACCAAATTCGCCCATTGCGAGAACGAGGGTTGTTTCTAATAATCCTCGCTCACTCAAATCTTCGATTAAGGTAGCCATCGTACGATCGAAGGCGTTGAGTTTACCCGGCAACGATGAGAAGATGTTATTGTGGTTGTCCCACCCGCCGTTACTGACAGTAACGAAGTTAACACCCGCTTCAACGAGTCGTCTGGCAAGGAGACAACTCTGTCCGAAGGTATTGCGTTGATACGCGTCGCGCGTTTTGGCTGGCTCTTTGTTAAGATCAAACGCAGCCCGTGCCTCGGTAGAACTCATCAGGTCGTAAGCGGAGGTATAGAAACTATCAACGGCTTCGGCAGCTGGATTACCTGCCTCATATTTCTTGAAGGCGGCATCAACGGCTTGACGTAACGAACGGCGGCGTTCAACGCGTTCAAAAGAAACCTCCTTAGGAGGCTCTAAATCTCGCACCTTGAAGTTCTTACTTGCCGGATTTCCACCGGGTGAGAAGGGTGCGAGTGAGGCGCCTAAAAATCCGCCACCGCCATAAGCAACCGGTGCAGGCACAGCGATGTAGGGTGGTAATGCGCTTCGCTGTTCTTTGAGCTTGGAGACAACAGCACCATATCCTGGCACAGCAAAACCGGGTAAGGGTTGATAACCGGTCATCATATAGTGTGTTCCGCGCTCGTGTGCTGCCTCTGGGGATGTCATCGAACGGATAATGCAAAGCTTATCGGCCTGTTGGGCGAGTCTTGGAAGATGCTCGCTAATCTGAATGCCGGTAACATTGGTCGATACCGGTTTGAAAAGCCCACGAATTTCTTCAGGTGCCTCCGGCTTGAGGTCCCACATATCAAGGTGGCTTGGACCGCCCCCCAACCAAACAAGGATAACAGCGGTAGCGGTTTCCTTTCCTTGAAACGTCGTTGCACCGTGCGCTTTGAGTCGGAACAGGTCGGTGAGGCTGAGACTGAATAAGCCGAGGGCACCGGCTTTGAGAAAGTCTCGGCGGTAAAATCCCTCACAATCTGTGTGTACGCATCTGTCTTCTGCCATGGTACTTCTCCTTTTATGGTTATCAGTGCGGGTTTTCTGCGAAAACCCTTTCGGTTACCAGTTTTCGGTAACAAGAGGTTTCTGGTAACGATTCACTTTACCCTGGAATATTCCAAGTTTGCGAAGATTGTCACAAACCCTCTTAACTGACAACTGATAACCGACAACCATTAAAAAATCAAGTTCGCGATGGTCGCTTCCGTAGCCTTTTCATCCATCTTTGCGCTTTCGTGATATTAGTGTCAAACGGTTCCTTCATCTCAAAATATTCTGTATGTCCTGCATATATTTGATGCCAATCAACGATACAAGGCATTCGACTTTGGGTGAGGGTACGCATCAGGAACGCCCGCACTTTGGCACGGGTATCTTGCGGTGCGTTTTCAATGGCGTACTGAATATGTTCATCAGTGATCACCCTTTGCATCTGTCCCTGTTCCTGAAGTGCGTAGTAAAGCCCACTTTCAGTATGGATGTTATGATATTCCAAATCTTGACTTTTAATCCAAGGATCTTCCCAATCCAACTTCTCTTCATCAATGAAAGCTTCGAGTAACCATTTTTTCGCTGCCCAATCGACACGATCAATAACATTTAGCCAATCCTCTTCGAGTTCATTAAGAATAGACTCCCATGCCGAGAGCACCCATTCGGTTTCCTCGTCGCGTTGGACAATCAAAGCCTGAACGAAGTTAAGATACTCTCGTTGTAAATCAATAGCAGAGATTGTCTTTCCAGATTTCAGTTCGACGCGCCACTTGAAGGTATTATCGCGAGAGACGTGTCGAATCGCGTAGACGGGGTCAGCGAGTTCAAAACCCGGGAGTGGTAATTTTTCGCCATGCATTTCGTGGAATATTTCAATAGCAGAGAGTAAGAGTGCGGTGGTCCCCACTTTCAAAGCGGTCGCGTATTCTGACATATTGGAGTCCCCAACGAGGAGATGGAGCCGCCGGTATTTCGTGTAATCGCTGAGCGGTTCGTCCCGCGTATTGATGATTGCGCGACTAAATTGGATCCATTCATAAATTTCAGTGACGATGTGATCCGCACGTTGTGAAATTTGATAGTACTGTTGCTCGCCAAGTTCATCATGAAAATCGCCGAATTCAACCATCTCATCATAAGCGCCAACTCTGCCTGCGCCTGCGTAAATTTGACGTGTGACAAAAAAGGGCATGAGCGTCGGGATAACCACCTTGTAAAACGGGACATCTCGGCTGATTTGAAAGTTTTCATGACATCCAAAGGTCGCGCCTGTAAAATGGTCAATATTGTTTTTGAAGAACGCGGTTGGCAGCCCTGTATCGGTGAGGATATTGTTGATGACGTGTTCAATGGCTTTATCGTAAGCGATGAGGTCAAAGAGCGTTCCACATTCGGGTGTAGCATACTCAAGATGCCCCATATCAATGTAGAGCCGCCCCCCATTGAACAAAAACCCACCGTTGCCCGGGGGTTCGCCCCAGTCGCGGTAGTGAATGTCTCGGAGGCCGAGTTCCAACACATCGAAGACATAATCGCGTACGCGCGCCGCGACTCCCTCAGAGGTGCCTCGAATCCGTTCGGCATCCGTCATGCATCCAAATTCAGTTTCGATCCCAAAAATTCTTTTGTTCACAATTTTTTGTCCATGGTGTTTCGGATGCGTTATGCATCAATAATAGGTGCGGTGAATTTTGCGAATGGTGTCTTTAAAAGTGGCAAGCCGAGTAATTAGGGGAGGGCATCTTCAATTTCTTGAGAGGTCAACAGCCGAAACTTACTTGCCCCGTGCTGGGTCGTTTCCAAAACCCCTGCTTCAATCTCACCGTCTTCCCGTGCCATATTAATAATTTCGTGCATCTGATCGGTATCTATCTGGGTTTCCTCCGATTCCGTATCTTCGGGTCCCCGTGAACTCAATTCTCTGCCGACTGCCCACGCTTCTAAACCTAACTGAAGGGCGGCGGTTAAGTCTCTGTCGGCCTCGGTAGACGCAGTGGCGAGATAGTTTTGCATTCCTGTCTCGATCCCTTCCGTGCCGCCAATAACAGTAGAGGTTGTGTCTGTTCGAACATTACCGTCATAATTGATACAGGTAAAACGGTTCTTATCATCCGTGCTGCCGAGTTCGGCGAGCAACATTTTGATGATATATGCTTCACCGACAATAGATTCAAAAGCCTGTTTGAAGGTGTGTGCGAGAACAAAGTTTGTGAGTCGGTGTAAGTTTACATCTTCGGTGGCATTTTGAAAACCTTGGACGCTGGCGGTGTCAGTAACAAGCATCCGAAGGCGTTCGATATCGGCAGGGTGTCCGATTGCCGAGAGTGCAATTCGGTCGTGTACTTCAAAAATTTTGCGTTGTCCTCTGCCAATCGTAAGTAGCACCATACCTTCGTTATAGGTAAGCCCGACAACAGGGCTACCGACACGGAGTTGGTCTTCAATATAATCTCGTCGATCCTGAATCGCTTCTATCCAGCGATAGGGTTCATCTCGCATTAGAAATGGTTATCAGTTATCGGTTGTCAGTTGTCAGTTAAGCGTGTAGCGGTTGCAGACGTTTTCTCTGCCACAAACGAGTGACTGACAACTAAAAACTGACGACTCCTCTCAGTATTGATTACGGTTATATGTTTTAGAATGCGTCTGAATCTGGTTGTGCTTCAGCGTAACATGCTTCCAATTCATCATCGGAAATATTTTCGACACCGGTGCGTGTCACAGCCTTGAGATTCGGAAAAATCTGTGCTCTTGCGTTGTAACCGCTTGTCGCTGCATCATACTCGCTGGCGGTGTCCAAGAGCCGTAAGATAGTGATAATGGCTTGCCGCTCATCCATTTCCTGCAAAGGTGTGTCGCCGAATCGAGAGAGGTAGCGTAAGACACCGCGGATCCAAATGGAGCCGGAGCCGGTTGTGGCGAAATTGACGTTCTCAAAGTGTGCGCCGAGTGCATCATAGAAGAAAATTTTTCCGCCATTTTCGTCATCGGTTGTATTTAAATCGTAGAGCGCAAAGATCGGGATAACGCCTCCGATACCTTGAAGTGCCATCGGCAGGTTCTCTCGGATGAGCCGCGAGAGCATGCGAAGCTTGCCCTCCAGACTCAACTCTTGGAGTTGGCTGCGGCGAAAGTATTGGAATGAGTGCTCCAATATCCTTGCGATTTCATAAGCGATTGCGGGTGAACCCGAAATTGCAAGCACAGAATGCTTGTCAATCTGTAAAACTTTCTCTGCCCGATCATAGATGACAGAAGTACCGGCGGTAGCCCGCCGGTCTCCTGCGATCATGACCCCATCTTGATAACGCACAGCAACAACGGTCGTACTGTGTGCTATCTCAACATCAGCACCGTGGTGTGTCGTTCCTGAGGGTAAATCTATCTTCAAAGGATAATTTGCGTGTTTCAAAAGATCAAGGAAGTCGCCTTTATGGTTCGTGCCCCCTTGTAGCGCGAATTTCCCATGCTCTTTGGAGAAGCCATCTCTATCGTCCATTACTCCCCCGTTCTTTGCCGGTAACGCCGAGACTGGTCCTTGTCGACACGACGCATCCGTTTGAGGAGTTCTTGCGTATCGGGTCGGCTGACTTTTTGTCGTTTGGGTCCCTCGCTATCGCCATCACCATCGCCAGGTCCAATGGGTTTTGTATCTCTCTGCTTCCGTTCAAGCTGAGCAATCATTTCGGCTGCCATTCGGTTTCTCCTTCTTTTTAATTATGTTTTTTGCTGCGGTCTACCGGTTGGGCAAACTGCGGCTTCCAAATTAGCACAGTAGGTTCTTATGAATGCGTCCGGTTTTATTTTTCTCCATGATGGAGAGCTACAAGGTTTGAAAACCTCATCTATAAACGCAACTTTTCAATGAGCGTTTCAACGGTTAGCGATTGATCCAGTGCTTCGTTATATTGGCGTGCGATTTCCGCATCAGCGAGGGCGTTGAGGTTAATCTCGTGGGTGCGTCCGTTTAGGTTAAAAGTAATACTATCCCACTGGATTGCCTTTATAGTGTTGCCAAATCGATCTACAGCGCGCCCGCGGAAGTATGCCCGCGTGTCAGGCGGCGGATTATGAAGTGCAGCCTCGATCTGTTCGTCCGTGACAATACGCCTCATGGGGATTCCATAGTATAGCCCTTCATCTAGATCAATATTGTGATACTCCAAATCCAAACTTTGGAGCCAGGGGTCATCCCATGCAACGCCCTCTTCCTCAGCAAATGTTTCAAGTAACCATTTTTTTGCGACCCAATCAAGCCGATCAGTGAGCGACATCGGATCCGTCTCAAGTGCGTTGAGCGTATCCTCCCACTCGGTGAGCACCCAATCAGTTTCAGGTAGGGAGGAGGTGACCTCGCCGTCACTGAGATACTTCTGTGCGAGTGCGAGGTACTCACGCTGATGGTCAATAGCCGACATCGTTTTCCCGTCTGCCGTCATGACCATCCAATGATACGTTTGATCGTGCGATACAGTTTTGATAGTGTCAATCGGGTTAACGAGTACCAAACGCTCTGGAATCCGCCGCTGTTCAATCAAGGTTATCACGAGGGCTGTTGTGCCGACTTTAAGTGCTGTGGCGTATTCGGACATATTTGCGTCCCCTGCGATGCCGTGCAACCTGCGATATTTGGAGGCATCGGCGTGGGGTTCATCCCGCGTGTTGACGATGGGTCGGTTGTGCATGGTATCCACGCTCGCCTCAACGTGAAAGAAATCGGATCGCTGGGATAATTGATAGTGTCCTGGCGTTGCGAGTCCGGCTTCCGTCTCAATACCGAGTTTTCCGGCACCGGCAAAGATTTGGCGTGTGATAAAAAACGGCATGATACCTTGTTTGAGCGTTTCAAAGGGTACCTCGCGTGCCATCAGATAGTTATCATGACAGCCGTAACTATGCCCATGAAAATCGGTATTATTCTTGTATAAAAGCACCCGTTTTCCGAGGTTCTCGCTGCGCGTTTCGGCGCACCGTTGAAGGATACGTTCCCCGGCTTTATCATGTGCGACAAGGTCAAACAGACTGCGGCATTCAGGCGTTGAGTACTCTGGATGTGCGTGGTCGTTATAGAGTCGTGCGCCGTTGGTGAGGATGTGATCGCTCTTGATTTCAGCAAAAGAGAGTCTCTCTTTAGTATTGCGTTTCCGGTCCCGCTCTTCCTCCTCTTTCTCATCCGGGTGATTAGAAAGCGCGTTCGCCCGGAAGCCGCGTTCATCCCGAAAGGGATCCTCGCCGCGATAGTCCCACACAGGTCGAAAATCTTCTTGACGGTAACTTTTTATTAATTCAATTGACTGCTTGACGGCATCAATATGCGCTTCGTTTTCGAGTGTTATTCCGTATTCAGTTTCGATTCCAAAAAGTCTTTCCATATTTTTAAAGCCATCAGCCATCGGTTTCCATCAGCCATCAGCAAAGAGGTAAGCGTCTGAGAAGTATTTTCTCTTTGTTGACTGCCAATCGCCGATAGCGATTTTTAAATGACGCGTGATCCGGAGGCTCTACGTCGCTCCTGTTTCTCAGCTTTGATAGGCGTAACTTTGACGACATTCGCTGGATCGTAATCAAGGAGCTTGAGCCAGTCTTCAGTTGCCTCGGTTGGCGGGAAGATTTCGCTCTCGCCATACTCTGCAGCAAGTGCATCTAACAGGTCGGTGCGTGTGATACCACTTTCCTTCTCCGGGTTCTGAATGGCACGTTTGAGTGCGGACTCCTTTGCTCGTTGTACAATCGACTCAATAATGGCACCGCTGCACAGATGTCCTTTATAGAGAATATCCCGTCTTCCACTTCTGAGCGAAACTTCAAGGAATCGATTGTCTTCATCTTCACGGAACATCTCATCAACGATTTGTGCGATCAGATCTGTAACAGCCTTTTCAGCCGGAATGACTTCGGGTTGCGTTTCCCCTTCTCCGGTTGCTGCTTCGGTTTCCTCACCGAGGAGCATTTCTGGAGCGATCGGGAGTTCAGGGGTGAAGTAGATTCGGAAGATATCCTTCGCAGCCTCTGCGTCTGGACGGGTTACTTTAATTTTTCTATCAATACGCCCTGGGCGTAAAAGAGCGGGGTCAATCAGATCGGGACGGTTCGTTGCTAAGATAATAACGACGTCCTGCAAGGATTCAATACCGTCCATCTCGGCACAAAACATCGGAACAAGTGTGTTCGAGATACTATGGGATCTGAGGGCACGCCGCGTACCCAATATTGACTCCGCCTCATCTATAAAGACAAACGCCAATTTACCATCTTCCTTCTTCTCCCGGGCAATCTGAAAAATCTCTCGGACTTTCCGTTCAGATTCACCGAGCCACATATTGAGAATCTCAGGTCCCTTGATATGTAAGAAACAGCCTTCAACATCCTCCCCGCTCTCCTTTCGGAGCCGTTGGGTTAGGTTGTAAGCGGTTGCCTTACCGATGAGCGTCTTTCCACATCCTGGTGGACCGTGAAGCAGGAAGCCTTTCGGGGCGCTATACTGGAATCGTTCAAAGAGTTCAGGGTGCAAAATCGGGAGTTCAATTGTATCCTTAATACGCTGGATCGTATCATCAAGCCCGCCTACTTTGGACCAGGGTATATTCGGTACGGCTTCAAGTGCGTAAGCGTCTGTTTCTTTGGCAGCGATATGTTCAACGGCAACTCGGAAGTTGGAATCAATCCGAACCTCATCACCGGGTTTCAATTTCGCATCTATAAGGTCTGTGGAGCGTTCAAGAATGACAGATTGGGCATTGGGTTCTTGACCGATACGGAGCCGTCCATCCGGCATAACGTCGGCTATTTTTGCAATAGGACCGGCATCGTTGTATCCGAGTTCACCGACCACGACAAACGCGTCGTTCAACAGGACACTGAACCCTTTTTTAAGGTCTGCATTTTCCAATTCTGGGTCAATGTTTGCGTAGTATTCTGAGCCCCCGACGATGACGCGTGCGATGTCGTCCTTGGGCAACCCAAGCAAGGTTCCAATCCGATTCGCGGGTGCGGTGAGTTTTTCAATCTGCTCTTCCATTTCTGCGTGGATACGGAGTGCTTCCTGCTGAATGGCGCGGATTCTTTCCTGAAATTCACCTTCATCGCTGAGGATAGCGCGACGAAGTTCCAGGAGCCAACGACGGCGTCGGTCGTCCACTGGTGTCTCGGCAATAATATGGTGAATGAGCTGCAACGAATAGCCAGAACTCATCGCTTCCTCTTCGGGAGCGAGTTCCTCTTCAAGTTCTTCGTCATCTTCAATAAACAAGTCGGTTTTCGGATCCTTCTTATCGTACATGTGAACGTCTCCTCAGACAGTATCGGATGACTTTACGATAGAGTTTACCACATTTCCCACAATTTTAGGAATATTTATTCAAATCCCATGCAAATTGGGGTTTGCTGCGATAATTTGCAATAGTTTAGCACAACTTGCAACACAAATGCAACAAAAAAAGCAGTTTAGGACTAACGGACTCACGATTAACTTGACTTTCGTCAGTCTGTATGTTAGGATAGCGGCAAAACAACAGCAGGAGAAACGCCATAATGACGCTGATATCTATGTTAGAACATTCAATCGAGCACTACGGAGACAACCCCGCGTTAGCGCATAAACCGAAAGGTGGGACTTATCAGGACATCTCTTATACTGAACTCGGCGAATCGGTGGATGCTTTCAGCAAAGGGTTAAATGCCTTAGGTGTGCAAAAGGAAGATCGGGTTGCAATTCTATCCGAGAATCGACCGGAATGGGCAATCTCGGATTTCGGTATCCTCAAAGCCGGTGCGGTAACTGTACCGATGTTTTCAACGCTGACTGCAGCGCAGGTTGGCTATATTCTAAAAGATTCCGGGTCAAAAATTATATGCGTCTCCACGAGCAGACAGCTGGAGAAGGTAACTGCTATCCGAGACGAAGTGCCGACCCTTGAGCAGATAATTGTCTTTGATGCGCTTGAAGATGAACCGCCAGCGGGTGTTATCCAATTTGAAGCAGTCTGTGAATTAGAAGGAGAGGGAAGAGAGACTGAGGCGAGTGAAGATGACATCGCAACGATTATCTATACATCGGGAACGACAGGGGATCCGAAAGGGGTCATGCTAACACATGCGAATTTCATTTTCAACTTACAGGCGTGTAAATCACTCATCGATGTCAGTGATGCGGATGTATTGTTGTCGTTCCTTCCATTATCGCACGTGTTTGAACGACTCGGTGGGCATTACGTGCCGTTGTTCTCTGGGGCAAAAATAGCATACGCCGAAAGCACATTCACGGTTGCCCAGAATATGCGGGAAGTCGCTCCGACAGTGATGCTGAGTGTCCCACGACTCTATGAAACAATGCATGATAGAATCCTACGTGCCGTACAAGAGGGTTCATCGCTCAAACAGAAAATTTTCCATTGGGGTGTTTCCGTCGGTTCGGCGGTCAGTTCAGCGATCCAAAACGGGAAAAAGCCGTCTGCAGTTTTGCAATTGCAGCAGAATATTGCCGACAAACTGGTCTTCGCGAAATTGAAGGCAGCGACAGGTGGACGCTTGCGCTTTTTCGTCTCAGGTGGCGCGGCGTTACCACAATCCATCGCTGAATTTTTTCACGCGGCGGGGATACTGATTTTGGAAGGGTACGGCTTAACGGAGACTTCACCTGTTATTAGCATGAACCATCCGGCGGGTTGGAAGTTCGGAACTGTTGGTGCGCCTGTTCCCGGTATAGAGGTACACATTGCCGAAGATGGGGAGATTTTGACTCGCGGTCCACACGTTATGAAGGGCTACTTCAACAACGAGTCTGCGACAGCAGAGGTTATTGACGAAGAGGGCTGGTTTTACACAGGCGACATCGGTATCGTTGATGAGGAGGGGTTTGTCAAGATTACTGATCGGAAAAAGAATATCATCGTGCTTTCAAACGGTAAGAACGTTGCCCCACAACCGATAGAAAGCGAATTGGTGCAAAGCCCGTTTATTAACCAGATTCTACTGGTAGGCAACGAACGCAAAAACCTTGCGGCACTCATTGTTCCCAACTTTGATGCGCTCAAGGCGTGGGCTGAGGAAAACGGTATAGAGACAGGAAGTACGGACGGGGAGACCCCGCCCCTACATGAGACGCGCGAGGTGCAACAACTCGTTCAAAGCGAGATTCGGGACCGTTTGACCGATTTCGCGGACTTTGAACAGGTGCGACGGTTTACACTACTTGAACAGGAATTTACCCAAGAAGCAGATGAGATGACACCAACGTTGAAGTTGAAGCGGAACGTTATTATAGAGCGATATGGGGATGCTATTGAAGAGATGTATCCAGAGGATCCTTAAGTACAATGGGATAGGGAATATCAACGGGGTGCTATTACGGCAAGTCCCCCTTTGATGATCTCGATTGTGGCCGGGGTTTCGCACATCGGTTCGCCATCGGCATACAGTAGCATGGGGGTGTCGGTCTCAATTGTTAGAGCGCGGGTCTGGTGCATGGATACGGCAGGATGCGAAACATGCCCGCCCCAGAAAAGCGTCACCATGAGCCGTAACACCGTTAGAGAAGAGACCGGACGGATAATACAGACATCAAAAAGTCCATCGTCGATGCGAGCGTTCGGTACAATCTGGAACCCTCCGCCGTATCGGTTTGTGATGCCGGTCGCGGCGAGGAGGAGCGGTCCTTCGTGGATACCAAAGTCGCCTTCAAGACGCACGAAGGGTGGTTCATAATAGAAAAGTGTCTCTACGGCTGCGTAAGCGTAGGAGGCAGTACCTGCAAATAGGGGTGTTCCTTTCGACGCACGGCGACTCACTTCCGTATCGTAACCACAGGTGGCAATGGTAACGAAATAGCAATCAGCCATCGGCTTTCGGCAATCAGAGGAAAGGGTTGTCGGTTGTCGGTTGTCAGTTGTCGGTAAAGCGGTATCTGATGAACCTACGCTCTCTTGCTGACGGCTGACCGCTGACGGCTGACCGCTATGATAGCAATATCCTAAATCTACATGGATAGGAGTACCGGATAAAAGGGTTGCGATTGCCGCCTCCGGTTTCAGTGATACACCGATCGCCGCCGCGAAATCGTTGCCACGCCCGCACGGAAGGACCCCTAAGGTTACATCTGGCACCGTCGCAATGCCGTTGACGACTTCGTGGAGCGTTCCATCGCCACCGCAAGCAATCACGGATCGAATTCCATTGGAGATGGCTTCCTGTGCGAAACGCTTCGCATCACCAGATGCCGAAGTGAACACCAATTCGCCCTGATTCCCGGATTCGGCGAGGGTAGTATACGCCTGTTCAGCAACGTTTTTGGCGTTGCCTTTACCGGAGATGGGGTTTGCGATGAGTATAAAGTTGTTCATTGGATAACTATTTTATCACTGCGATTTTGCCTATCTTCTTTTCTGTATCGAATTCAAGGACATAGATATAGATGCCGGTTGAAACGTCTGCGGTGTTATTGCTCGTAAGCCACCACTCTTTGCGATTGTGGTCTTGGTCAGTTACCTCCAACGTTTCAAGCAACTCGCCTCTTGCGGTGAAGAGTTGGATGCGTGTGCCGACAGGTAATCTGTCAAAAGTAATCGTGCCTTTGTCAGCGACATTGGGACGCACCGGATTTGGATAGACGCGTACCTGCGTCAGGTCAGACACTGTCTTTGCAATAGCACCGAGTGGTATTTCGAGAGGACGCGTAGCGGCACGGATAGGATTTTCATCGATATCAACGACGTTGGATACAGTAATCTCATATTGATCGGTTGTATCGGTAAGCGATTGCCCAAAGTGTTCAAGAAGACTCTCCGTATCGAATACCAAAAGTGCGCGCCTGCCCATCCGATCCCGGATAGCAGACACCGGACTCACACCATCAATCCGCTGAGCGGCTCGTAAGACGTATCGGTTTTCGTTTCCAATTCCAGGGTCCATCCGTCGGTCAAACGTAACAAGGACCCAGAAATTTCCTCCTACAGAAGCATGGCTATCAGGAAAGAGATTCTCTTGCTGGCCGCTGGCCGCTGATTGCTGACGGCTGTCACTCCCCGGACGGTGATAGGCTGCCTGAATCAACTGCGGCGGTTCTCTCGGCGTAGCAGAAACGGCTTCGGTGCGTTTGGTTTCGTTTCCGTTTTCGTCTTTCGTCGTGATAGCGTACCAGTAAGTGTTATCCTTCGTTACACGTCTGTCGAGGAATCGTGTGACAGTAAGATTTTCTGCGACCTTCTCATAAGCGTTCGCTGCGGGTGCCTCTGCTTTTTCCCCCTGTGCGCGGTAGACCGTAAAGTAGCGCGTCTGACCAGGCTGTTCTCCATCCATTTCGTCATTTTGCTCGGCATCCCATGTAACGTGAACCGTTTTCTGTGTCAACGGTCTTGCTTCGACATTCCACGGTTTGAGCGTATCAATAGCATCAGGATTCGTTGCGAAGATAGATTCAAAGCGATAGATTCCGTCTTCAAGGTTAACGTAAAACTTGTCAAACCCGTTTTGATTGCGTTCCGCGGTAAGGAGGGCGGGAGTCTCCACCATCTTTCGGTGCCAGAGTGGTAACAACGCCGTGCCATCCCAGTGCATCACATATAGATTCGGATACGTAGCGACAACCAATTTATTGTGTCCATCCCCTGCCACGTCCGCAATTGCGAGACTGTTTCCGTTTCGTCGGTGTGGTGCGATTGCGACAGTTGCATTACGTGTGCCCTCTGAGAGGATAGCGTAGCCGCGTAGTGTATGCGTAAAGACGTAAAATTTCCAGATTAGAGGTCCCGAAGGATTATCTGGTAACGATAGCAAACCACCCACAACAAACTCAGGCAGACCATCACCGGTGAGATCACCTGCGGCGAGTTGGGTTATATCTTTAAGCGGCAATTGCGTCTGCCACTCAAGACGGAATGTGTTCCGGATAGAGGTGGATTCATAAACAAAAAGATCGCCTTCGCTGTCCGCTGCTACCAGTTCCATACTTCCATCATTATCAAAATCGTTAATAGCGAAACGTTGTGCGAATACATTGGAGCCGGGGGATTCATTAACCAATGCTGTTTTCTGGAGATAAGTACTTGCGGCATTGTCGTATTCAAAAATAAGAAGTCGGTCGTTGTTGTTATCGGCACCGACAATTTCCTTTTGTCCATCGTTATCCAAGTCAGCGATTGTACCACTGGCGAGAAATGGTGTCTCCCAGATAACCTGATGTGGGTACCCGCGCGGTGTAGAACTTTCAATGAGAAAGGTTCTCGTATCGTCGGTAGCTAAGACTTCAAGCAATCCGTCACCATCGGTGTCATCCACTGTCCACGTAATGAACTTTTCGAGATTGGAGAGCCCCTCCACACTCTCAAGGGTATGCGCGAGTTCATACCTCCCATTTGGGAGGTGTTCGTAGACAGCGAGGATAGCGGAGGGACTGGGTAACCCAGCCCCTACGGTGTCCATAAGTGTCTCTGAGGACAATGGACTTCCAACGATTTCAAGTTGACCGTCTTTGTCAAAGTCGGCGGTAACGCTCGCGACGTGTAGTGCTGGGATATCAAGGAATTTTTCAGTGAATCCGCTTGGCGAGATATATTGGGCAACAACGTCAGTGGTGTAAAACGCTCCGCTGTTATCTTCTCTCGTTTTAAGGTTTGTCGTATTCTCTGCTTCAACAAAAAACTGGTAATCTCCGCGGTCCAAACCCAAAAATAGGAAATGCTCTGTTCCGAGATCGGTTGTCTCAATAGGTGCGAAAGGCGCGAGACTGCCCTTCCGTCGGTAATAGAGTGTATTTTGGGTAATATCATCCGTTGCCCATGTAAAAATCGTAAGGGGTCGCTCTCCGTAAAGCGTAGGTGTGGCGGTAAGGGAGATAATTTTAGGGGGTGTTCGGTCTACACTCAACACGACCTGATCGTGCACCTGTATTCCATCTGTGGCTGTTGTCGTTAGACGGACAGTGTAAATCCCTTCTGGGACGGTTGTCGTATCCCAAACAGCCAACGTCTCGGCGATTTTTTGTGTGTCAGAAGATTCGGTGAAAGCCGTAAATTCGGTAGGGACTGTAGATTCACCATAACTGAGTTGCCAAGCGTGGAACTTATAGCCGCCGACTGTGCCGACGAGGTTAATCGCATCCGAGCCGCCGCTATTGGTTTCAGGGGCGAGAATACGTGCCTGTAATGCACCACTTGCGAACAAGGCACGTTCAGCATTGACAGTGCCTGCCCCTACGAATCTTTCGTCTAAGGCATCACTATCTTCTTGGTAGACAGGATCAGCAGTGCTAATGAGTATGTGTCGGACCTCTTCGTGCGTCAGTGCGGGACGTTTGGCGAGGATTAACGCTGCAACACCTGCCACGTGCGGCGAAGCCATCGAAGTTCCAGTAAGAAGCCGATATTGGTTATCAATCTGTGTACTGAGAATTACATTGCCCGGGGCACCGATGTCCACAGACGCACCGAAATTAGACTGGTAGAAGCGTTGCTGATTCTGTTCAGTAGATGCGACAGCGATGACCTTCCGATAGCCGGCGGGAAAGATAGCGGCAGGCTTCTGGGAGTTGCCTGCAGCGGCGACCAATATGGCACCCCTTGCATAAGCATAGTCGATTGCGTCCTGAATAACGAAAGAGCGGCGTTCACTGCCCCAACTCATGTTAATGACGTTCGCGCCGTTGTCAACGGCATAAACAATCGCTGCGGCGGAGTCATCGTCTTGCATTCGTGAACTCCCACCGAGCGAGAGTCCGGCGCGTATCGCCATGAGTGGAGATTCCCACGCGACACCGGCGATCCCGATTCCGTTATCAGGCATCGCACCGGCGATCCCGGCGACGTGTGTGCCGTGTCCTTTTTCATCAATCGGTTCGTTATCACCTTCGAGGTAATCACCTTCTGCTTGTAAATTAGGTGCGTCGGTAAAATCCCAGCCATAAACATCGTCAATGTAACCGTTACCGTCGTCATCTAACCCGTTGTCAGGCACCTCGCCGGGGTTTATCCACGCTTTAGGTGCTAAATCGTCGTGTCTATAATCGATACCGGAATCAATAATGGCAATTACAACGTTTCTGTCACCTTTTTCGATTGCCCAGGCTTGTGGTAGCTTCATCAGCGGTAGACTCCACTGCTCAGGATACTTCGGATCATTGGGAACAACAGTGTCGGCGAGCATAGGTCGGAGGTAGTTATACTCAACGGTTTCAACGAACGGACTCTGCTCGTAAGCAGCCTTGAGATCCGCCAAGGGTGCGTCAGGGGCAAATCGCAATAGATAGATACGCTTTAGATTTGGATTTAGTGATGGACGTGCAAGATAGGGAAACAGTGGATGTAAGGACTCAACCCTATGCTGAACGTGCAGGACGGAAATTGGGGCATTCGCTTGAAACCGATCGACATCCGATGCAGCATCAGGTGTCAAACGGATGAGCAATTCACCGGGTGTGATTTCGGAGGCGATGTCCGCGAGAGGTAAATTCTCTGCCTTCACCGGAGAGAACTCGGAGCAGATTGCCATTATTAAAAGTAGGCTAATTGTCAACAAAACCTTATAGTGTTTCATAATGAGTGGTTATCGGTTATCGGTTATCAGTCTTCAGTTAAAAGAGGGATATGAGAGTATAGACACCTTTATATTAGCATATCACAGAAGAAAAAAACAGCAAAAGCGGAATTGGGAGAAAAGAAAGAGCCTTGTCAGCAGCGTGGAACTGCTGGCAAGGCTCTGGTTATATCTATCCAATGGTGCGGTTATTCAAAGGACTGAAGCGTCCCGTCTTTGACGATAAGGACAATCGGGTCATACACCGCCTCGCCGTTGGGATCGAAAGAGAAATCACCTAAAATCGTGGGGAGATTCATCGTTTGTGCCAATGCATCTCGAATCGCGGCTGGCTCTGTCGATTGGGCGTTCTTCATCGCCTCGGCGAGAATGTAGAGGGTCGCATACGACTGCGCCGCCCATGCGTCAGGCTCCATCCCGTATTTCGCCTGATAATGTTGGACGAAGGCTTGGTTACCGGGGGTATTAGACATACCATCCCACCCAATAAAAGTGATCGCACCTTCGGCGGCAGCACCTGCAGCTTGGACCTCGCTTATACTCAAATCAGGAACAATAAAATGAACAGTATCGGGGATACCGAGTTTGCGTCCTTGAATGACAACCTCTGTAATCTCGGCTGCAAGTCCAGAGATAAAGAGCGCGTCAATCTCCAATTTCATTATATTGGTCAGTTGTGCAGAAAAATCGGTATCGCTGGTTTGGAAGGTTTCTATACCTACAATCTCGACACCGTTGGCTTCAAGGGCTGCCTTCACTTGTTCATAACTACTTGTAGAGTAGAGATCATCAGCATCATATATCAGTGCCGCTTTTTTATAGCCGAGTTTCTCCTGAGACACCATCACGCCCGCAGGTATCAGGCTATCTGTGGCGAGTCCGGTGCGGAAAAGAAAATCTCCAAGTGCGCTTAAACCCGCTGCGGCGGAGAGTGAACTAAAAACGACCACCCCACTCTCGTGTGCAATTGGATAAACTTCCTGCAACTGAGCGGAGCTCGCGAATCCGATGATGGCAGGGAGCCCTTGATCCACCAACGTTTGCACGGCAGCCATCGATCCCTCTACTGTGGTTTGACTGTCCTCGGTTTTGAAGGTGAGATGCATGCCGGGTGGCAGTGTCATATTAATTTCTTCTCGTGCCAACTCAAATCCATTTTGCATTGACATACCATACGGTCCAGCGAAGCTGCCTGTTAGCGGGACGACAACACCAATGGGAATCCCCGTCTCAGTCGCCATCTCCGGTGCAGCCGCTTCAAAGACCTGAAGTTCTCCGTCCTTGACGATAAAGACAGCTGGGTCATATACTGCCTCGCCATCGGGATCGAAAGAGAAATTCCCTAAAATCGTCGGCAGGTCCATCGTCTGTGCCAGAGCATCTCGAATCGCAGCGGAATCTGTCGATTGGGCGTTTGCGATTGCATTGGCGAGAATATGGAGCGTCGCATACGCTTCCGCTGCCCATCGTTCAGGTTCATGACCGTGTGCTGCCTGATAACTCTGGATGAAGGCTGCGTTTCCGGGTGTGTCAGCCATATTGAACCATCCACCAAAAGTTATTGCGCCCTCGGCAGCGTCACCCACCTGTTGGATTTCTGTTGCGGTCAAATCAGGAACAACAAGTTGAACAGTGTCGGGGATACCAACTTCGCGTGCCTGCGTGATAATCTGCGTCATCTCTCCTGATAGCGCAGAGATAAAGAGCGCGTCAGGCGCCATGTTCATGATATTGGCGAGTTGTGTAGAGAAATCGGTATCGCCGGTTTGGAAGGTCTCGACTGTCAGAATCTCTACACCGATTGCCTCAAGCGTTTCCTCAAATGCCTCGTTGCTACTTGTGGCGTAGGCATCATCAACATCATATATCAGTGCCGCTTTTGTGTAGCCGAGCTGCTCCTGAGTCACCATCGTACCATTTGAATTTAGCACACCTACAGTGAGACCCGCCCGGAAGATATAATCCCCAAGTGCACTTAGCCCCGCGGCGGAGGAGATTGGGCTAAAAGCGACTACGCCATTCTCCTGTGCGATCGGAAAAGCTTCCTTGAGCTGCGTTGAGATACCGACCCCAACGATGGCAGGCACGCCTTGATCGACCAACTGCTGGACGGCAGCAACGGCGCCCTCTACGGTGCTCTGCGTGTCCACAGCGACGAACGTGATGTTCGCATCGCTGAGCATATTAATCTCTGCTCGTGCCAACTCAAGACCGCGTTGCATTGGGAGCCCATACGGTTCGGCAAAGGGTCCTGTCTGTGCTACAGCGACACCGATGGGAATCCCTTCATCTGGCATCGCAGGCATTTCCGTTTTGTCGGGCACCATCGGCGCTATCTTTTCGCAACCGGAAAGCCCGACCATTAAGGCAACAATCGCGAATACAGCCGCGAATGTTATGCTTCTTCTTACGTTCATGTTAAATCTCCTTTATTTTTACATAAAAAATTCGGACAGATCAATTAATTAAGAAAGACAACAAAAACAGCTCTGCCCGCAGCCAGATTCGTTGTCGTCAGAGCGAACAAATTTTGTATTAAGCATCCGTTTATCCCGCAAAAATTGCTTTAGATCTGAGCACTTTGAGACATCCTTCTGGTAAAAATTCAATGTTTACCCACTATTATTGAGCAGTTAGGTGTTATTGTCAATTCAAAAACGGAGAGATATAGTTCTCGGTTTCAGTTATCAAGGGAAATAGTTATCAGTTTTCAGTTATCAGCAGTCAGTTAAGAGGCGTTTGATTCAAGCAAACCTCTTTTACCGAAAGCCGACAGGTGTTAATGGTCAGAATCAGGATTTTCAGGATTAAAGGATGAACAGGATTGGAAAGAAGCGAGGTTAGTACATCCTACACAGATGCCGCCCCTACGGGGCTTTAACTATTTCCCTATAAGAGTGATTTCTGGTCCCAACCTTTGTTAATCTTTGTGGATTACCGAAGGCAGTTAGGAGAGCGAACGTATCGGATATGAGTGGGAAAAGTGTTAAAATACGTCTAAGACTTCCATTGTTTTTTCATCAATAATGACAGTTAGGAGATTGCCACGACTGTGATTCGAGAAACGCACTATCCATGCGAACCCTTGGAAGGATGGGTGTGCGTGAACTCCGTTTTGATCGGCTAAAGCAGTTTTGACCCGCGCATCTGATTTTGCGATCTGAAGGATTGTGCCTGCTGTTTCCTGAGAAGGGACCCTCCGCGTTTTCAGCAAATCCGGTATCTGTTTACCGTTGTCTATCTCTGCGGGTAATACTTTCGGGTTTTGCTTTGCGAGTTGGCGAAGGTGCATTGCATGTCGAAGATAGGCATCCTGAAACTTTTCATAATGCTTAAGTCCATAGGTGATCGGCATCCGTTGATACTGCGCTGCACACATCTCCGCGGCATCGGCTTCAAGGTGTAGTACCTTGGCGTAATCTCCCTTTTGTTCTGCCAACGCCCGTTGTTTTGTGAAAAAAGTGGGGTAGATTCCAAATTCGTAAAATTGATTTGGATAGCGCGGTAGCCATATCGCCATAAATTTTGCGATTTTTTCTCGCTCAGCATTCAGGTGAGGTTCAGCGGTTTTGGATTTCCGCCATGCGGCTTTGGCACGTGTGCGGTGGTCCCTGTAATGTTCTTGAATCTCCAGCACTTCTTTCTTTCCGCGTGCTGCCCACTTCTCGTAGCCGCGCCGTTTGTAGTAGTCGTGCGCAATCTCATTCATCGGAACAGAGATATGTATAAGACATTCTGCCGCGGCTTCGTGCCAGAGTGCGAGTCTACCAAAGTCGCAAGTCTGTGTGTAGCGTTTGATAAAGACCTCAGCAGTCGCTGTGCCTTCTCGGATTGCGAGAGATGGCTGTGCGATTAGAAGGAAAATCGAGAGAAGCCACAATGCCCGAATCAAAGGGTGTTCTCCTTTTGTAAATCGTGTTGTAAATCGTGGATAACACAGACGAACGCGGATTGGACACAAAATTCAGTGGACAGAAACCGAGCGGAGTCTGATTACTACTGTAACATCATGCGAACAGTTCCAGAGAATGTTTCATCAGGTGCCAACACGGTTATGCCTGCCGGAATTCCACGTGCTTCCAAATTGATAGCATCCGTCGGGCAAGTGTAGGGTTCAAAGCAAATGGCGTCCCTATTAGGTGGTGTATAGACAACGAGTTCCCTGAATTGTGCGTCCGCCTCCATTACCATGCCGTATCCGGTGTCTCGGTTCTCGATAAGGCATCGACTTACGCCATCGACCCATTGCACGTCCGTGAAAACATGGTCAAGTTTGAGTTTCGCGAACGGCTGTCCATTCCGCAGATCCAGTGTGTCAGTTACATTGTGCTGTATGCCGGTTGGCACGAGAACCTCATCCAATTCCCAATACTTGGCAGCAGGAACGGTAATCACGGCTTCGGCTGCCTTCGCCTCGGTGCCGAGGTCTACACTAAAATACGGATGTATACCGAACCCCATTGGCATATTCCGGTCGCCTGTATTCTTGATAGCAATCCTCATCGTTAGCACAGCATCTTTGAGCGTATAGGTAATCTCGATTCTAAAAGGGAAGGGATACTGACGACTGACATCGGGAAAATCTTGAGAATTAAGCGAGCATACCAGTACTGCCCTGTTTTCATCGGCACCATGGCTTTCGACCTGATAGGGTAGATTCAACAGCAACCCGTGGATCGTTGTCGGAGATTCCGGTGCTTTGTCAAATTGATAGGTTTCTCCCTCAAATTGCCATGTACCGTTTCGGATTCGATTGGGAAACGGAAACAGGATCGGGTTGCCGTAGGCGGTCGGACGCGCCGCCAACGTGGCAAGATCCGGTGGTGGGTCTATGATATTCAACCACTTGTCGCCGGCTGCGACTTTGAAAGCGTAGCAGTTATTCCCGAGTGCTGGCACGACTTCGGCGACGGCTTTTCCATCTTGCTGTATGTAGTAAACTTGGAAGCCTTCAACCGTTTTTACCCTTACTGAATACGTTGTATGCGCCATTGTTTCCTCTCTATCTGCGTTTGTAAGTATCGTTGAAAGTAAGAAAAGAGCACAACCGATTCCAATGCGGAGAGCGTGCCTCCAAACTCTACCGGATTGACGGAGCATCAAAATGATAGCCATTGTTCTCCCCTTCTATTATGCTTTTGCGCACCAGTGAATGCCACGCTTCAACACCTCTCGGAAGTTGGGATTAGAAAAAGTGACATCGTCATGTCCACTCTGGAAACAGAAGATACGGGAGTTGCCGTATTCACGCGCCCAACCGAGCACATCCATGCTGTTCGGATGATCGACTGTTAGTAGGATCGAGCTATCATCACCCGCGGATTTCATGGTATAGGTCTCGTCGCCCATCTCCCACTCGGTGAGTCCTTTGGTGATTGGATGAGTGGCATCGGCGATTTGCACCTGTAGGGTTTGTCTCGGGTAGTATCCAAACTCGCCGCGATCGTCAACCCCACACATTTCAGAATAGGCATCCCAATCTGGAAATGCTAAGATGGCGTGATGCAGAATTAGCATGCCCTGTCCACGTTCTGTCAAACCGAGAATCGCCTGTGCTTGGGCATCTGTCGGATAGGGCCGGTGAAAGTTGTAAAAGACGACGGTGTCGTAATCTTTCTGGTCAGGATCATCTACAAAGTCGTCCAAATCTTTTCGGACGAATTGGACACCTTCCATACTTTCAAAAACTGTGTCAAATTGTTTTTCTTGAAATCCGTGTTCTCCGGTTACGACTGCAATTTTCATGTTTATTTCTCCTTTCAGAGTTTTTATAGTATAGCAAAATCTATTATTAACGTGAATTCGACATAAGCGTATAGTTGGAAATCCCACACCATTCTCACACGGGTGGTGTTGAATTGTTGGGTTTCGCTATGTCTATTATGATGAACATGTTATTGAAAAACGGGCATCTCTCGATAAACTGAAGGATTCTTATTGATTTACCGCTCTACCTGGGGAAACACCCAAGCAAAAACACCTACGAGGACTCCTTCAATCTTTATTATCTAACTCACGTTATCATTACTTTGACATTGTAGAGGCGAGGTTAGGAAACTTCGCCAGCAAAAGAATTTGCGCAAGTCTCATGCTTAATATCGCGCCCACTGCCACAATTGTTTCAAGGTGGGACGTTTTCCGTACATCAGAATCCCGATTCGATAGATTTTCGCACTGATAAGCGTGACAAGCAGTACAGTTGCACACATCAATAAGATATTCAGCAGAATTTCCCATAAAGGCGGCATCAACACATTGATACGCATGAACATGAGTATCGGCGAGAAGAATGGGACATGTGAGAGCAGCACACTGAGCGTTGAATCGGGGATTCTAAACAATTGGAACATCAGTATAAACGGAATAACAAAAAGCATTGTGAGGGGTCCCGCTGTCTGCTGTGCTTCCTCCTCACTGTTGCAAATCGCACCGACGATCGCGTAAAGTGTGGAATACATGAAAAAACCGATAATGAAGTAGATAAAGAAATAGATGAGCATTTCAGCACTACTTACCTTGACGGTCTCAATTACACCGAGAATCTGCACCGGAAGGTTGTCAATACCGAAGATGCCGAGCAGTGGATTTATATTCATAATCAACAGTACGCCGAATAGCACCCAGATAGCAAACATTGTTAAACAGACGGAGCAAACGCCGACAACTTTTCCGAGTAATAGTTGATGCGGCTTGATCGATGAAATGATCACCTCAACAATTCGGGTCGTTTTTTCTTCGAGCACACTCCGCATGATGGAGTTGGCGTAGATGATAACGAACATGTAAAGCACAAAAACGAGGAGATACCCGAGCCCAAGCCGCGCGCCGGTTTCTAAGGGACTCTCAACTGCTGTGCCGCCATCTTTCCCTTTGCTACTTTTAATAGCGTAAGCGTTGAACCTGACAGAACGCATGAGTTGACTGACTTCACGTTGGGAATAACCACTCTCGGCAAATCGCTTGTCCCGAACGATGTCTGAAATGATACGGCGGAGTCCTCTTTGGACCTCAAAATTCGTCGCGGACCTGGCATAGAAGCGGACCTCTCCGTTTGCAAAAACATCCTTCGGAATTTCAAGATAGGCATAAATATCTTTTGTATTGACGCGTTCTCGGAGTGCGGTTTTTGCCTCCTCTGTTGTAGCAGCCTCCTCATAGAGTTCATAAACGAGTTCACCTTTATGTTGAAAGGTCGGATGTCCTGCGATCGCTGGTTGCATCTGTGTAAAGATTTCACCGGTCTCGTCAATAACAGCAAGCTTACGCATCTCCTCAGTTCTATGCTCCATGATTGAGAGGAAACCGGACAATAGCACTAATCCGCACATCAGGACCGGCATGAGAAACAAGGAAGCAATAAATCCCTTAGATTTAACGCGCGTCATATATTCACGTTTGATGACGGTGGCAACTTTATTCGGCATCTGGCATCGTTCCTCCGTGTGCTTCAACGCTCTGAACGAAAATTTCGTGTAACGTCGGTTCTACCAATTCAAATCGTGTCACATCAACACCTTTTTCAACGAGTTCTTGGAGAAATGGACGATAGTCTTCAGGGGTTCGTAATTTAATCTCAGCGTACTGCCCGAAATCGTTGATGCCCTGAACCGAGTCGGAATTGCGAATCGGTTCGAGACTCCCGATGTATTCAATCTCAACAGAATTTTTGCCGAAGGCACGTTTCACGGCACGAAGTTCACCTTCAAGTAACACTTTACCTTGATGAATGAGACAGATACGATCACAGAGTTTTTCCACCTGTTCCATGACATGGGTTGAAAAGATGATTGTACTACCGTTATCACGGAGTTCGAGCATCAAATCCTTGAGGAGCGTCATGTTTATTGGGTCAAGCCCGGAAAAAGGTTCATCAAGGATAATCAACTCGGGTTTGTGAATCACCGTAGTGATGAACTGGATTTTCTGTGCCATGCCTTTGGAGAGTTCATCAATCCGTTTGTTCTCCCATTCCGACAGTTGCATTTTCTCCAACCATCGTTCAATTTCGCTGAGTGCTTGCGGTTTCCGTAAGCCCTTCAATTCGGCGATAAAAAGGATAACATCCCGTACCTTCATTTTTCGGTACAAGCCGCGTTCCTCTGGCAGGTACCCAATCTGGTCCAAGAAGTCTTGGATATGCCGATTGCCGCTGAAAGTAATGGTCCCGGTATCCGGTGCGATAATATCCATTATCATCCGAAGTGTTGTTGTTTTTCCAGCACCATTGGGACCCAGAAGCCCGTATATACTTCCCTTTTCAATACTGAAGGAGATGTCCGATACGGCTGTGAAATCGCCGAATTTCTTATGTACATTTTCGAGTTGGAGTAGGTTCATTGTTTTTATTCCGAGAGTAATATTTGGGTAGGCACAAGACCTACCCCTACAACGTTTCCTTGGGATAAGTATTACCGATTTATTTCGGTAGGCACAAGACCTACCCCTACAACGTTTCCTTTTTATTTGGGTAGGCACAAGACCTACCCCTACAACGTTTCCTTGGGATAAGTATTACCGATTTATTTATTTATTTAAACTTCATCAAACTGCACCTACCGAATCTGGCGCAGCAGTCTACAAAACTAATCGGTAATTGCCTGATAGGTTAGGACGCGGAATTGGGCGTGGAATGGAGAGTCCCCGATCAGCTGCGTCATCAAGATGCCTATTAAGTCTTCAGCGGGATCGATCCAAAATGTGGTACTCGCGAGGCCGCCCCAACTGTAGGTACCTTCAGAACCGAGACTATGCGTATCGGCGACATTCGTGACGACAGCGAATCCAAGTCCGAAGCCGCATCCGGTTCTTTCAAGCGGTTGCCAATCGTCAGAAATATGATTCATCCTGATGAGCTCAACGGTTTTACTTCCGAGTAACCGCACACCATCGAGTTCTCCATCGTTGAGTAACATCTGGCAGAAACGGAGATAATCGGCGGCGGTCGATTGTAGCCCGGCGCCCCCGGAGGGGTAGAAACTCAGGGGTCCGCTCGAAACAGGGGCGTTCTCAATTACCTGAATCCCACCATCTTCTGAAGGTTCATACAACGTCGCGTATCTGTCAGCTTTCTCATCGGGTACCGAGAAAGCGGTGTCGTTCATACCTAATGGATTAAGGATACGCGTTTTCAAAAATTCCTCAAACGGCATACCCGACACGACCTCTACAAGATAGCCGAGTACATCGGTAGACATACCGTAGTTCCATCCATCACCCGGGTGGTGAAGGAGCGGAATATTTCCGAGTTCTTGCGCCATATTGGCGAGGTCTCCACCATAGAAATTCGCTTCTTTATACCGCTCATTAATGGGATGCTCCCAGTCTCCACCGTAGATAAGTCCAGAGGTGTGTGTGAGGAGATGCTTTATGGTCATCTCCCGTTCAGCATCAACGATAGCAGTGCCACCTTCCGTGTAAACCTGCATGTCTTTGAAGGCGGGAATCAGTTCGGAGACGGGTGTGCTGAG
>CAZGAW010000058.1:0-32393 GCA_964523645.1 uncultured bacterium
GTTCATAGTTTTTCTGCTTCACACTGAGATCCGCTAAATCCGCAAAAGATTTGACATCTTGATAATCTTTCGGCACCTGTTTGTTGAGCCAGACCACGCCGTGTTTGTAGAGATCGGTAGCCTTGAATGTATCTTTCAATTTGAGTTCACGCGTCACAGCGCGTTCGTCTATCATACCCTGATCGACCAGTGCGGTACGGATTTCGGAGATATAACGTGAATCGTGAATGCTATGGTAGTGGAGTTCTTCCAATACACGCAAATCGTGATCGAGATCTTCGTCAAATTTACGGCGGAATCGCTCTGAGTACTCTGGCAGGGCAAAGGGGAAATAGCGTGCGCCGCGTCCGATGAGTTGTGCTTCGGAGATCGTTGTTCTTCCAATCTTGCTCTTTCCTGAGTCGCGCGCTTCATAACAACGGACAATATCGAAGAGGTTTAAGACATCCCACCCCTCGTTGAGTTTTTGCACGGCGAAGATGGCACGAATCGGGTTGCTTCTGTCTTCGAGATTGTTCAACCGAAGTTGATATGTCTCTTTTTCCTTCTCGTTGTTGACCGAGAGACAATGTTCTTCACGAAATTCGGATTTCAAGCGTTGGACTAATTGCTCGGGGGTGATGCGATTTTCATCAAAGAAACGGAACGCCCGTTGAACAATTTCAAGGTCTGATCCGCGAAATCCGTCAATCTGGTTTTCGGTGAGCTCCGCAATCAATCTGTGAAAGTTTGCCTCGTTCTCCAGCGATTGTGCGATGGTCCGTTGTGCTTTGAAAAGGATGACAGGTTTTAGGTTAATACCGTTCTTCGCGGCGACCTCCTGCTTGTACTGATTGAGAATGAGTGCCAGCAGGATGCGTGCGTCCTGATCCAAATCGGAATGCACAAGCACAACCTCTTTTGAGAACCCATCCCTCCGAAAGTTCACCAAATCGTAGCGGTAGACAATCTTGCTTCGGTACTTCTCCACGATCGCGGGCGTTTCGTAATCGAGTGTGGCGGTGAATTCCATGAGGAGGTTATCTTCGTTTGCGTTGAAGATATTCTCGACAGTATTTTCCCAACTCGGTTCCTGCTGATCCAATTCTAATTCCAACTGTGCCCTCGTCTGGACGTTCATGTGGTGTGCTTCGTCTGCCAAGAGAACGATTTCTTTTTCCTTGAAATCCTCGAAGGTTAAGGCGTTCTCCTTTTCAGTTGTCAAGTCGGAATGGAGTTTCTGGATCGTCGTGAAACAGATGTTGATGGATTTTTCGTTGACCCCCTCAAAATTTTCTACCGCTGTGACCTCGACATGTTCGCCTTCAATATAGATGTTCTTGCTAAAGAGGTATTTTGTGGAACGCTGATTGAGAAAGTTATCTTTCGTCTTTTCGATGATGTTGGTGGAATTGACAAAAAAGAGGAAGTTGCGGTAGCCTTTCTCGTAGAGGTAGAGAATCAGCCCCGCCATGATAAGCGTCTTGCCGCTGCCCGTCGCCATATTGAACAGCAGATGTAACGGTTTTTCTTTCCCCGGGAGATCGGCGTTAAAGTAGTGGATCAGACTCGCGAAGGCATCTTCTTGGTAGGGACGGAGTTCAAATGCAGGATTCAGATTTTGCGTAATGCTGTCCGGCATTTCAGGTTTAGGAACCCCGTAGTTAAAAGCAATTTCGAGTTGTTCATGAAGGAATTGTTCAAGCATTATAAACTTTCGCCTTCGCGGTCTTCCCAATCAATGTCCTCAAGTGTCTGAGCAGTTACGGCTTTCTCAAAGAGTGCATCAAGGCGCGATAGGCTCCGTATTGAAGTAATCCTGCTGGTAACGGATTCAGGGACGGCATCAAATCGGAGGCGAAGTAGTTTCAGAACTGCCTCTCGTTTTGCGTTTGTTTCACCGCGTCTTTCACCGCGTCTTTCACCGCGTCTTTCACCTTGTTCCATTAGATATTCAGCCATTGTCTGTGCCATTGTTTCTCCCTCCTCTCTACGGGAAGTGTCTTGGATGTGCTGGTGAACCAGCGTTTTCAATTCGTCGTGTTCCTCAGTTGGCCGACGAT
The DNA here is from genome assembly GCA_964523645.1 of uncultured bacterium. Taxonomy (GTDB): domain Bacteria; phylum Poribacteria; class WGA-4E; order WGA-4E; family WGA-3G; genus WGA-3G. The sequence goes on from CAZGAW010000058.1 coordinate 2,043, forward strand.
GCAAAATCAGCAGATACAGATAGAAAATTGCACGCCGCCACTGCTGTATTTTTTCTTCATCAAGGAGGTCAATATGTGCTACCGCTTCCATCAAGGCAGTCCGTATTTCCTGCTTGTCGGCGTGTTCTTTCTGCAGAACGGTTAGCAACCACCCGAACGGATGATCTGTCTTCGTTAGGGTAGCTGTGTCTGTGCCCTTTACGCTCAGAAATATCACCCTAAATTCCGGGACAAACTCAGAAAGCATATCGGGCAAATCCATCACAGTACTGAGCGTTAGGGGCGTTTGCCATCTCTGCTCTCCAGTGTAAAACACAATCGGGATAATCGGACGGAAACGCCACTGACTTTTAGGAACATTGCTTGATTCCCACTCACGGCGTTGGAAATCCCAAATCTGGGTCATATAGAACAACACTCGAAATCCCATCGTTACATCAATCGTTGACTGGTGCTCAACGAGTATGTAAATCAAGAGTTCTTCCGATTCGGACTCACTGCGGAACGGCACGTTGTACACGAGGTCGGATTCCTGCTCGCGAAGGTTGTCCGGGATAAAACTCCGGTTGATGTGCACAAGCTGACTAAAATCAAGACGCGCCACCAGATGCTCGGCAACAATTTCTAACAATCCTTGAACGTTTTCTTTCTCTTCTAACAGCCATCGCGCGCTTCGGTCAGCGAACTGTTCAATTGGAAAATCGAAAAAAGCGAGTGCTTCTGTGTCTTTGGTTTCCATATCCTTTGTGTTTGTAAGATTAATTCGGTGTCACCTTTCCTTATTATATAACAGTCGGCGTAGAATGTCAATTCAACCGAGTATCAAATTACTCCAATCGGGGAATTTTCCATCATCCAGAATCTTCATTATTTCTGTAGCATAAACTGTTAGTTTCTGCATCTTAGTCCGCAAACTAAAAGTTTGCGCTACGGTAATAATTCCAATGCCACTTTTTCCACTCGTCCACTAAACCCACTTTTACAGGATTATTCAGAACATACCTTATAATCCGTTGCCATTCATCTGAGTCCCGCACACAATGGTCATAACTTTCGTGTTGCCAAAACGTGCCGCGCCGCTCTAAGATTTGATTGGCTTTTCTTGCTGTATAACCTTTTAGCGATCGCATAATAGCAGATAGTGTATTGTAGCACAAACTTTTAGTTTTTGCCGTGTCATCCTGCAAATCAACAGCGTCGGTTTCGGAAGATTGTAATGGAAGCGGCGTAAACACGACATGAACATGGTTTGCCATAATACAGTAAGCATCCAAACGATAGACTTTTCCATCCAAGTAGTGCAGACTATCCGCTACTACTTTAGCAATTTGATCATCCTTGAGCCAAACGGGACCGCTTTGTGCGTCATCTAAAGTTTTTTCAATTTTTCGGAACCACTGTCGTTTCCATTCATTAGATTTTTCTTTTTCCTCAAATGTCTTATGTTCATCTGTCGCTCTATCAGAGTTACTTTCCAGATTGAGAAGTCGCGATTTTTCTGTTTTCCACTGCTGCAGCATACCCCGTGGTAGAGAACCTGCAAGGTGGAATGTAACAAAGAAAGTTGCACCGGGTGCTTGTATATGCGGCAAGTTCCGACGATAGAAAGGTTTGTAGTCAAAATGATTCATCTATTGATCCGTAATTGTAGCACAAACTTTTAGTTTGTGTCGGGTAAGAACGCAAACTGGAAAGTTTACGCTACAAAGAGGTTTTATTGAGTTCAGGCAACCTAATTGAGTATCAAACTATTCCAATCGGAGAATTTCTGGTCATCCAGAACCTTTAGTATTGCTGTAGCACAAACTTTTAGTTTATACCCTTAGATACAGGAAAGGGCGATAATGGCTATCTTCTGGTTCCTCAACAACCCACCTTTATAGAGACACTCCGTTCCCCGAAAATATGGAAATGCATTGTAGCACAAACTTTTAGTTTGTGTCGGGTAAGAACGCAAACTGGAAAGTTTGCGCTACAAAGAGTCACTCACCGAGTATCAAGTTGTTCCAATCAGGGAATTTCCCATCTTTCAGAATTTTTAGTATCGATTGACGACATAAGTTCTGTGCTTTTGTATCCGTTGGTATATTGGGTGTTTCCCTTATTTTGTTAGATAACTTTCCCGATAGATGTCACCGAGCGTTTTGAATTACACCTGCGATTTCTTGGGCGATCTCCGCGATTGTAAAATTCACTGTATTACGAGCGATTTTGTCTGCAAGGGATGGACTATAAGAGATGATCTCTTCCTTGGTGATCTTGTGCCAGAGCGGTAAGATTACTTGTTCACCAGTCATTTCTCGCGTTACCAATCCATCCAATTCATACTGAGACCAATTCTTTTCAAAAAAGGCATGTGAGAGAACCACTATACCAAATCGACTTTGGGCAAGTCCCATGTCAATTTTACGCCTTAAGCTATCACCAATACCTAACTCAAATTCGTCATACCAGACACGCAAATTTTGACCGACTAACGCCTCTGCTAAATCTCGCACGACATCATCTTTGTCTTCTGTTGCATGTGAAATGAATACATCATGGGTATACTCAGAGATGTTCATTGAAGTTGTGCCATTCATTGGAGTGGTGTCTCGAACTAATGGTGAAAGTGGTGCTGGCGAGTGTTCTCGGATAGGTGGTAGAGGATCGGGCAGAATCCGGATGGATGAACGAACTTGACCGCGAAGTCCTTGCATATCAACTGTTACATGCCAGTGCCCATTGCGTGGTACAGTCAGACGAGTAGGTGACCTGCTGACAAGACCACCGTAGTATTGATGTTTCCTGCCCGCCTTGTATTTTTGGAAGTTTGAACTATCCAACAACCGCACATTGGCAGCATTACCCCGCAAAGTAACTTCAATAGTTGTGCCACGTGATAGATTTCCGAGATCAGAATGTGTAAATTTCATTTGTTACCATTTCTCCGTTTCATTATGTGAAAATTATTTGACATTCAACAGAAAATGTATTATACTGTAGTAATAAGGAAGTCGGGGATGAATGGCTCCATGCCACGTGATTGTCGGGCTGCGGTTCGCACAATCCTATATCCCTGGCTTTTTTATTTTCTCGCCTTTAATACTGCCGCGTTGAGGCGTTATTTATTCCCCATAAAAATCCCTGTTCAACACCTTATCTTCCGCACTAACACCAAAATCCGCATCCGCTATTTCGGAGAGGTTGACGTAGAGTTGATTCTTGTCCAGCAGCTCCGCCAGTAAGTGCTTCTGTTTCTCTACATCACCAATAGCGATGAAATCGTTTATGGCTGCTTCCGGGACTTCGGGGTTGACATACCAGTTCAGGAACGCGTTTTCGGCGATCTCTCGCCAGAGTCCGACGAGTGCTTCGGAGGATTCTGCGGCTTGGATTTTGTCCATATAGGCTTGGTTGTATTCCATCAGTTCGCAGTAGATGAAATCGCCAGAACCTTCTTTTTTTATCACTTTTTCCACACGTGGAACGGTGACACTTTCAACATAATCCATCTGTTCTACTAAAATAAATTTGCGATTTCCATTATCTTGTTCGTTCAATTCTAAAACCGCATGGGCAGCAGTTCCTGAACCAGCATGAAAGTCAAGAATAATAGCGTCTTTATCTTTTTTAAAAAAAGTAGCACCAAGTATAATTTCTTTTAGTAATGAAGTTGGTTTTGGGAATGAAAAGGTATCTTCACCCATAAGATCCTTTAATTCATTCTTACCATCTGCATTCAGGTGTTTTAAAACAGAATAAAACTTTGATCCGTCTTCCGCGAGCGCCCTATATCTCCCCACGACTGTTTTGTTTTTCCCTTTTTTCAAAAGAACGTATTGACCCTCTTCGATTCCCTTATCAATCTCATCCTTTTTATCTTTTCCCTTAATCCTTTCAATATCTTCATAGTAGCAAGTCCCATATTTTCCAAATTCTACTCTTAACCAATCCTCTTCAATCCAATATTCTTCGCCATCTTTCTCGACGATTTTACCTCTGACATCTTTTGGTCTTCTTAAGGGTTCAAAATTTCCAATATTTTTCGCATAAGTCAATAGATAATCGTGTCCTTTTACAACTTGTTTAGCGAGCCCACCACCTTCTGCCCGAATAACTGCAAAATTGGTGACAAAATTATCGCTTCCAAAAACTTCGTCCATCAAAACTTTCAAATATGCTTGTTCATTATCATCGCAACTCGCAAAAAACACGCCATCGTCTGTTAATAGTTCCTTCGCGACTTCCAATCGGTTTCTCATGAACGTTAGCCAACCAGAATGGTTGAAGTTATCGTTATAGCCGAAACTATCACTTCCGGTATTATACGGCGGGTCGATGTAAATGAGTTTGACCTGTCCGTGGAATTGCTGTTTGAGCGTGTGGAGTGCAATGAGGTTATTGCCCTTAACAATAAGATTTTCGCGAATAATCCCGTTCTCATCCCGTTGAACCTCTGTCACGTCCTGTTCACCCTCAACTGTATGGCGTTTCCAGTTCGTAAGGACCTTCGGATCGAACATCTGGTTGATTTCGTCCTGCGCGAGGGTTTCGTTAAAAAATATCTCTTTGCGTTTTTCTTCCTCCTTCGCCTGTCCACCCTCCAGCACACAGTCCTTGTAGGGCCAGACGAGCGAGACTTCACCGCGTTCGCGTAGGAATTTGCCTTCGATGTTCAAGCCAATCTTGTTGCGGAATCGGGTGTAGGAGTTAGCGAGGAAGTTTTTGTCGGTGATATAGTCAATGAAGGTGTTGTGGTTGAAGACCCAATGTCCGTCAATCTCGTCAAAGAAGGCTGCCTTTATGTCAGCGTCGGTGAGCAGTAATTTGATGAGGTCGTGATTGAGTTGCCATGCGTGGTCTCTGACGGCGGCGGGGATGAGTTCGCCTGCATCGTCAAGGAAGTCGGGGTGAGTTTTGAGACGTGCGGTCAGTTTTTCATTGAAGTTTTGCTTTGGCATAGAGGATAATAACCTTCATTCATTTAGGATAAGGGGGTTCACGAATGGCGTTTTTCCGCTGAAAATAACTTATTGTGTTCCGTCTCATCATTCAGAGCCATCATGTCTGCTGCCAATCCATCGGTAAGAAACGCACTCACGGCAACAACACTATCAAGAACTACGTTCAATTTTCTTCGGTTTGTCATCGTCTTCCTGCCGAAGCTCATCAACTGCGCGTTGGACATCCTGATAGACTTCTTCTTCGCTGATACCTCTATTTTGTTCGTGGACCCTGTTCATCACTTGCAAGAGTTTTTCCCAGTCTTCCGGTGTTACCAGTTTTTGAGGCGTAATTACCACGCAATCACCTTCAAGTCTTGCATCCACGACATCTCCCTTCTTAAGCCCTAAACTCTCTCGGATTGGTTTGGGAATGGTTATCTGTCCACGCTCAAGCACCTTAGCAATTGCCATATCTTTGCTCCTTTTCGTCCAGTGGTCCTAATAGTTAGTATCTTTAAAAAGTATAAAGCATTTTTAGCAAATTGTCAACACTATACTTGATTGTAACCAGGATGATTTAGTCTCGTAGGTTGGGGAGAGCGAAACTCAGAAAGACTATGCGAATACCTCAAATACATTTCATCACGCCACACAACCATATTACTTCAAAGACATAGCGAAACCTAACTTTACACCTTCAAATTCCCGGAACCGTCATTATGGATCGTTGGGTTTCACTATTTTTGCGCGTGGTACAGCTTTCTGGGCCCATTAGGTACATGTATCCATCACGTGTGTCTATTGTTTCGCCGTTCTACCCAACCTACGAGCTACCATTCCAATCCTAAAAATCCTGATTCTGACAATTAACGCCCCTTTTCTCCCTTAAATTTGTACCTATGGCGTGGATATAACCTCTTCTGAAACGTCTACAATCTCTAAATTTTACCATAAAAGTATCCGTTTGTCGGATTAAGTCGTTTGTATAAAAAAACACATCCTAAGGCTATGAGAGTCGTTGCTTCAAAAAACACGAAAATAAAAGATTGACAATTTCACGCGGTTGTGATATAATTTTGCAAGTGCAAGCAACAGAAACTTATGGACAAGAATATGGGACTCATCTGCATATTCCTTTCCACAGGAGAAAATCTTTATGAAATCCTACAGGGAAATCGTTGAGGAAGCCAAAACAGAAATACCAGAGGTAACCGTAGACGAAATAAAAAGCGAACAAGAAAAAGAAAGCGATTTCGTGCTACTCGATGTACGCGACGAAGATGAGTATCGTGCAGGTTATATCCCGAACGCCGTCCATGTTACACGGGGGATGCTGGAATTTTCGGTTGAGAACTACATACCCGACAGAAATCAAAAAGTGGTCGTCTACTGTGCGGCAGGACTCCGCTCGCTCCTCGCTGCGAAGTCCCTAAACGAAATGGGTTATACCGACACCGTCTCTCTTGCAGGCGGATATCGCGATTGGATGGCAGCAGGTTATCCGACTGCACAAGATAAACCGATGTCGCACGAGCAACTCGACCGTTACAGTCGCCATTTTATGCTCACTGAGGTCGGAGAACAGGGACAGGCGAAACTCCTCGATGCGAAAGTCTTAATGGTCGGGGCAGGCGGTTTAGGTTCACCCGCGGGCGTGTATCTCGGTGCTGCGGGTGTCGGACATCTCGGTATTATCGATTCCGACGTTGTAGAGTTAAGCAACCTCCAGCGTCAGATACTTCACCGCACAGAATCGGTCGGCACACCGAAAGTTCAATCGGCGACAACCACAATTAAGTCTTTGAACCCGGACATTGAGATCACACCCTACAACCTGCGTTTGACAGCGGATAATGTTGAAGAAATCTTCTCGGAATACGATCTGATTGTCGACGGCTGCGATAACTTTGCGACCCGTTATCTCGTCAATGATGCCGCTGTGTTGATGAACAAACCGGTTGTCCACGGCAGTATTTTCCAATTTGAGGGACAGGTAACGCTCTTTAAACCGCACGAGGGACCCTGCTACCGCTGCATGTATCCGACACCACCGCCACCGGGCATGGTGCCCAGCTGAAGTGAGGCGGGTGTCCTGGGCGTGCTCCCAGGCGTAATTGGTGTCATGATGGCAACCGAAGCGATTAAATACATTATCGGTATTGGTGAACCTCTTATCGGTCGGCTCATCCTATACGATGCACTCAGCATGACCTATCGCGAAATGAAAATTAACCGAGATGAGAATTGCCCACTTTGCGGGGATAACCCCGTTATTACAAAACTCATTGACGATTATGAAGCAGCCGCAGAAAACCCTGATACTTTCGCACCTGCGGCTGATTAGTCCTTAAACACCCAATCACGAGATCGTAATATCTCTGAGGAGGAACGTATATGCTACCTTGTCCGGATTGTAATAATCCTTTGACGCAGTTTCCAATTGAAAAAGACGACACAGACCTCGTCAGTTGTGATGGCTGTTACGGTGTATGGCTCGTCTATCCAGGGGATGACCTCGATCGTGTAGACAACGTCACTTTTGATGAACTCGTTGAGGCTTATGGTACTGAGTACCCCATTGATGTCGATCCGAGTACAGTTGAACTTCCTGATGAAGTCGAAGATGCGCTAATGTAGGGAATAGCAATCAGTTATCAGTTGTCAGCGGTCAGTAGGTGCGCGAGGAAACATCCAAGCAAAACGCTTGCGCCTATAGGAAATTATCGGGATTTGATGTCTGTTTTACAGAAAAATCAATGTTCCTACAAAAAAGTAGCATGTTTTTTTTAAATGTGCTATAATAACTTTAATCACTCTTTTAAGGAGGTTTGTTAATGCGAACTCTCATTTTATTAGCGATGCTAAGTCTCATTGTTACACCGGCATTCGCACAGAAATATATTAGTTGGGAAGCAGAGAACTTCAACGATTCAAACGGCGCGAAATTTGAAGTCTTTGAAGTTCCAACCGATCACCCCGGTAACGCTGGTGAAGGTGTAGACGATTACACCGTCACAGAAGCATCCGGCGGTGCTTACATCGGTTCACACAATGGTGCCACAAACGATGGCGGTGACTGGGTCAAATATGAATTTTCCGTTGATGCAGACGATTGGCACTTCTGGGGACGTGTCATTGCCCCATCGGTCGGCGATAATTCCTGCTACTGGGTATTCGATGCCGCCGATGGTGATGTCGCTTCTACCAACGACGCTACCATGAACATCTGGGATTTCTTTGAAGCAGAATCACTCCGGGTTAACTATACAACCGATTGGGTCTGGTTCCGATTGAACACACGTGACGGTCCCTTTGAGGGCACTGAACTCGTTCAGCACGGTGATGATCCGGTTCCCGTGGAACTGGATGATGGTGATCACACACTCCACATTGCCCATCGCGAAGACGGGACATACATCGATCAATTCTTCGCAACAACGGACGTTGAATTCGACCCGAATGAAACCGACCCGCAGACCGCTGTTGAAGCACAAAACAAACTCACAACGACTTGGGGTTCGCTGAAAGCCGGATTCTAAGGAGAACAGACACTTAAAAGCACCCACTCGCTGGGTGCTTTTATTTTTTAAACTCGCTACCAACAACGCGGGATATACGGAAAATTGAAAAACGACTGTTATCTCTCGCCCGATGCTATAGCAAAGCCTGTAACTAATTATACATCAACACAAGGGCGAGGATACAATCCTCGCCAGCAGCGGCGGGATTCTTTTTTTCTGCCAAACTGTAAACATATTTTCGGATGTTACTATAGAACAGGAACCCTCCGACTCGCCTCCCTAATACTTATCTGCTGTGCTGTCATGTCGTCCGTTGCTGAGGCGAGGCTTCACTTCACTGATCAAACCCAACAAGCGGGTATCCATTTCAAACACACCAACGGCACATCTCATGAGAAATACCTACCGGAAACAATGGGAGCCGGTGGACTCTTTTTCGATTACGATAACGATGGACACCTCGACATCTATCTCGTCAATAGCGGTACCCTCAGCGACGCGTCCCAACGCTTCAGACCCCCTAACCACGCGAATGTCCTCTACCGCAATAAAGGTGATGGAACATTTGTTGACGTTACAACCGAAGCCGGACTTCAACACAATTACGGTTACGGCATGGGATGTCTCGCGGCAGATTACGACAATGACGGGGATGCCGATCTCTATCTCACCAATTTCGGCAAAAATCAACTCTATCGGAACAACGGGGACGGCACCTTTACCGACGTTACATCGAACGCCGGTGTCGGTGACGGGAATTGGAGCGTGAGTGCGTCCTTCGGAGACTATAACCTTGACGGATACCTTGACCTCTATGTTGTCAACTATCTCGACTACCAATTAGAAACAGCACACGCCTGCTTTCTTGAAGGTGTTCACATCTACTGCGGTCCGCACGAATACCCGGGTATCCGTGATACACTTTATCGGAACAACGGCGATGGCACCTTCACGGACGTTACAACGCGCGCAGGCGTTCACAACACCGGTAAGGGGTTAGGGGTACTCTTTACAGACTACAACAACGACGGTTATCCCGATATTTTCGTTGCTAACGATGCCGTTCCAGACTTCCTCTACCGGAACAACAAGGACGGAACTTTCACAGACATCGCACTTACTGCAGGAGTCGCCTACAATTCAGAAGGACGTGCGACTGCCAGTATGGGGATCGCTTCCGGGGATTACGATAACGACGGCGTGTCCGATATCTTCATTACAAATTTCTCTTTGGAAGTCAACAGCCTTTTTCGTAACGAGGGCGATGGCTTCTACACGATGACCACCTTTGAAGCAGGTCTCGCCGATCCGAGTTTCTCACAACTCGGTTTCGGAACGCAATTCTTCGATGCTGATAATAACGGCACGCTTGATCTCTTCGTCGCAAACGGACACGTGTGGGACAACGTATCAGAGATTACGCCATCGCTCGCCTACAAACAGAAGTGTCAGATTTTTGGGAATACAGGAACGGGACAATTCAACGATGTGTCCGAGACAGCGGGACGGTTTTTCAAGCGTGCAGTTGTCGGACGTGGTGTCGCTACTGGCGACTATAACAACGATGGCGCAGTGGATATTCTCGTCACCTGTTGTGGTGAACCCCCTGTGTTGTTGCGAAACGACTCCGATACAGGTAACTATGTGAAAATCCGACTCGTCGGGACCGAAAGCAATCGCGACGGTATCGGTGCGAAGGTGTGGGTACAAACAAACGAAACAACCCAGTTCCGGGAATCGCCTTGTGGCGGGAGTTACGCCTCCGGTAGTGAGCAGCACCTTCATTTTGGCATCGGTGCTCAGGAGGCAATTCAATCCATCACAGTGAAATGGCAAAAGGGGCACACGCAAACGCTTGACTTTTCAGGTCTGGAAATTCCTATAAACCGAATCATCCGTATTACAGAAAGCCGCTGAAGAATGGAAACCATCAGTCGTCAGTTATCGGTTGTCGGTTAAGAGGATTTTTGGTAACAATCTTCCGCAGTTTGGAATATTCCGTAGCGGTGTTTGCTTGAGGTATTTGATAGGGTGTTTCTGCGGATTTCTTCGAGGTTTCCCAACCCGTAAAGGGTGCATTGTTACCGAGATTTCCCTCTTGCTGACTGAAAACTGAAAACTGATAACTGACAACTATTCCACACACTAAATTGACGGCTATGGGTTCACATTCGTTTCTATCCAACCCATGTAGTGATGACATTTGGGTGAATAACGCTGTTTTTTTGTATTATTTATGTTGACATTGGGTTATATTCGCGCGTATAATTGTACCGTGATGACCCCTGATTATAGAGGCAGGTTTAGCATGCCTCAATTTTATGAATTCTAAGATATGTGAGGAATACTCGATTGGCTCAACAGAAAGCAACCAATATTACGTGGCATGAAGCGACTGTCACCGCAGAAGATAGAGAAAAATTGCTGAATCAGAAAGGCTGTGTGATTTGGTTCACAGGTCTCTCCGGTTCAGGGAAATCGACGTTAGCAAACGCAGTTGAACATGTATTACACCAACAACGGCACCACACCTACGTTTTGGACGGCGATAACGTTCGGCACGGTTTGAATAAGAATCTGGGTTTCTCACCTGAGGACCGCGAGGAAAACATTCGGCGCATCGGTGAAGTGGCAAAACTTTTTTCAGATGCGGGTACCATCGTTATGACAGCTTTTATCTCGCCCTACCGCGCCGATAGGGATCAGGCAAGAGCGTTGATCGATGCAGACAGATTCGTTGAAGTTTTCGTTGACTGTCCGCTTGATGTTTGCGAAGAACGCGACACGAAAGGCTTATACAAAAAAGCACGTGCCGGAGAGATTAAGGAGTTTACCGGCATTAGTGCCCCGTACGAACCACCTCTCGATCCGGAGGTCACGGTGAATACAGCCGAACTTTCGATTGAAGAATCTGCTCACGCAGTCGTCGCAGCTCTTGTGGCAGCAGGCTTAGTTCCCGGTGAAAATTAAGAGACCGGAAAAAGAGCAGAATTCGCAGAAGACGGAAAATGCCATGCAGAGAGGGAAACCTGAAAATGGAATCAGTTATCAAAAACTTCAATGAAAACGGATTCGCCATTCTGCATGGCGTTTTGGAGCCGACAACGCTTGAGACTGTCAAACATGAATGTGAAGTATTAGTCACTGAGCTGGCGTTACAACGGCATGCAGCAGGGAAACTGACGGATACCTACCCTGATGCCTCCTTTGAAACTCGCTTGATTCGGCTCTACGAAGATTATCCAGACGAAAATCCGACCATCTTTCGCTCAGAACTTCATCGGGAAGGGTTTTTCGGCGTATTTGCACATCCTATCCTCCTTGAACTCGCAAGTGTCATCCTCGGTCCAGAGATCCGATTGTACCCTAACTACTCAGTTCGTCCAAAACTTCCGGAGAACAAACGAACAGAAGTATTGTGGCACCAAGATGCCGGTTATACTTCAAAAGAAGCAGATGTCTTACGGATGATGAATGTTTGGACACCTTTAGTGCCGGTCAATGTTGAAAATGGGTGTATGGAATTCATTCCCGGAAGTCATAAGTGGGGTGTCGTTCCACACGAAAAGGATGAATACTATCTGCGCATCCACGATGACTATATTAAACCTGTTGAAGCGGATGCCGTACGTATTGAAATCGTACCGGGGGATGTCGTCATTTTCAGTAATCTTCTGTTCCATCGCGGGTTACCGAACCGCGCCGCACACATCCGATGGAGTTTAGATTGGCGTTATCAAGATGCCAGACAACCGACACTTCGGACAACTCAAGGACATCTACTTCAGTCGCACAGAACACCAGAAGCGGTCGTTGCGGACGCAAAATCGTGGGCGCAACTCGAATTTTCTTAAATTGAAAACGAGAAAGTGGATATACGGAGAAGAAATATCTTGCCCAAACCCACCGCATCGAACCCCAAGGAAAAGTAAAATAATGAAACTCATTCAATTTCATCTACCCAATTTAGGCAAGCGGGTTGGGATTGTCACCCGCGATGAAGAAGTAATTGACGTAACGAGTGAAGAATCACCCGGTGTATTAGAGGTGCTTGAACTCGCCGACAAGGAACAGGTAAGCCTCGGGGTCATACTCGCCGACATCCAAGAGAAAGTAGCAACGCCGGCACCGATGCAACTCCGTTCACTTCCTGATACAGGAAACGAACCCACCGAACCCGAAGGGCTCACGCTCACAAAATTAGATGTCCCGCCTGATGAAAATGTTCCACATCTTTTATTTCCCATCGATTCCCCTGAAGTTTGGGGATGCGGCGTAACCTACAAACGGAGCGCAGATATGCGCGACGACGATAGCGAACAGGACATCTATAGCAGGGTCTATCACGCCGACCGACCTGAGATATTCTTCAAAGCGACACCCACACGATGCGTCGGACCGAACGGTTTTATCGGTATCCGAAGCGATTCCGCCTTGACAGCCACCGAACCAGAACTCGCCTATGTTCTCGGTAACGATGGAGAAATCATCGGATACACGCTCTGCAACGACGTATCCGCATGGGACATTGAACGCGACAACCCACTCTACCTCCCACAATCCAAAGTTTTTTATGGGTGTTGTGCGCTCGGTCCGATGTTTGTCACACCCTCCGAAATAGATGATCCCTACAACTTGGAGATGCGATGCACCGTTCTTCGTGATGGCGACACGCTGTATGAGGGCGAGGTCAACACATCTCAAATCAACTGGAAGTTTGAAGAACTCACGGAGTTCCTGATGCGAGATAACCCGATTCCCTTTGGAACTGTGGTTTCAACAGGCACCGGTATCATCGTTCCGAACGATTTACCCCTCGCGCCAGGCGATACTGTCGAAATCGAAATTGATGGGTTCGGCACACTCTCAAATCCCGTTAAGCAACTTTAGGAGACACATCAAAATGAACACCGGTACTGAACCTTTCATCGGCATGCACAAAACGGAATTAGATACGCCCGCGCTGCTGATCGATTTGGATAAAATGGAAGCCAACATACAGACAATGGCGGACTACTTCAGCACGGTAAACTCGATGCTGAGACCACACATGAAGACACATAAAACACCGATCATCGCGCATAAACAGATCGCAGCGGGTGCTATCGGCGTTACCTGCGCGAAACTTGGAGAGGCAGAAGCCGTTATCCACGCAGGCGTTCGAGACGTGTTGATCGCCAACCAAGTTGTCGGTTCACATAAGATTGCCCGCCTCATTAATCTCGCGAAGCATTCAGAGATTATGGTCGCGGTTGACAATCCGCAGAACGTGCAAGACATCTCCGAAGCTGCCACTGCCAAAGGTGTAACCGTCAGAATGTTAATAGAAGTGAACATCGGCATGGACCGATGTGGCGTTGAACCCGGTCAACCCGCATTAAAGCTGGCAGAACAGATACGCCAAAACCCAAACCTGAAATTTGAGGGATTGATGGGTTACGAAGGACACACTGTTGCGAAACCAGACCTGAAGGAACGCAAGGCAAATGTGCAAGAAGCCATGCAACATCTGATTGACACGAAACACTACCTCGAAAAGCACGGTGTAGAGGTTGCTATCATGAGTGGCGGCGGTACCGGCACCTTCAACATTACAGGGAGTATCCCAGAAATGACAGAGGTGCAAGCGGGTTCTTATATCTTCCTTGATTCCACCTACCGCAATGTAGAAGGCATTGGCGAGCAGTTCGACTGCTCGTTGTCAGTTTTGGCAACCGTTGTGAGTCGTCCCGATCCGAATCGCATCATCGTAGATACAGGTTTGAAAGTGCTTGCCAAAGAGTTCGGTGTGCCGCAACCGCTTGACGTAACAGGCGTGGAGATGACAGGTCTCTCCGAAGAGCACGGCAAAATGATCGTGTCCGATGAAAACGTTTCCCTCAAACCCGGAGATAAACTTGAAATTTTACCAACGCACTGTTGTACCACAGTAAACCTCCATGACAGATACTACGGCATCCGCAACGGGATTGTCGAATCTGTGTGGGAGATCGCAGCGAGAGGAAAAGCTCAATAGATGATTACAACAACCACTAATACAATTGAAGGCAGAAAGATTCGAGAATACCTCGGACTTGTTACAGGTGAAGCCATCATGGGCGCGAATGTTTTTCGAGATTTTATGGCGGGTATTACGGATCTCATTGGTGGCAGATCCGGCACCTATGAAAGTAAACTTGCGGATGCCCGTGAGACTGCCCTTCAGGAGCTACAAGACATCGCACGACGACAAGGCGCAAACGCTGTCGTCGGGATTGATATCGACTATGAGGTTCTCGGTGCCAACAACGGCATGCTAATGGTGACGGCAACCGGAACCGCTGTCAAAATTGAATAAACCCGCTTTACGCTTCTGCCACATTCGGGATACACTGGGGTGTTCCGTAAGGACATCCCACTAAAAAACAAAATCATACAGGAGAAAACGACAATGCAAACACTCATCTCATTTTTTAGATTAAACGCCCTTCGGAAATCCCGCTATCTGTCTATTTTGCTTGTTACGAGTCTCCTCATGTTGACACAAGCACCCGTGGATGGATACATTGCGAAACGGTATACAATCCGACAAATCGTTTCGGAAAGTACCAATGTCGTATTCGGCACCGTCACTGAGGTTAACACCAAACGAAAAACCGCAAAGGTTAAGGTAGAAGAAAACCTCAAAGGCACCAGCGAATTTCAGGAGATCAAGATCCGACTTGATGTCTACAAGGGAAAAGTGGACCACAGAGAAGAGGCAATGCGTCTTATGAAACGGGATACGCCGATTATCATCTTTTATCTTAGAGCAGGTAGACGCATTGATAGCCTCGCACATATAAGTGGGAAATGGTTTCAAACCCAAACCACAAAACAGGGAAACGAATGGGGGTGGTGGCTGTTTACACACACTGAAAAATACCTCAATAATGACAAGGTTTCAAGACGCGATTCAACACAGGACTTTCAAGAAGAATTGCGTACGCTACTCAGTGGAGATGCACTCCAGCTGCTGCTGCTCAAAACAGATAGGTATGAATCAGAATCACGCGCCATCGCCGAACTCGATGCTGTCGCTGATTTCGGTTTCGTTTATCATGCGACAAGCGACCGCAATTTACCCACCCTTCGTGAAGCAGATATCCTATGGCTCGGTTTCCGCACGCTTTCCGATGGCAGATACCGGCTTAACCGGGAACGAGAAAGACGGATTAAGGAATTCGTGAAGAACGGTGGCATTGTTATCGCTTCTGGACAGGATAGCGATGACGACCGTCCCTGTGAAACAGGATGGCTGCCTGAGTCGCTCAACGGCGTGGAAAGCCCGCATCGAAACGATTTCAAAGCAACGGACCAAGCAGGTGAACTCTTTAAAGCCCCCAACCGTATCCGCTCAGGGCAACTCGCACTTGACGATACATGGAATAAGTGGAACGAAAAATATCAAGTACTCGCAACGACCAACAATGGAAAAGAAATTGTCGTCGCCAAACTGAAATACGGCAAAGGGATGTATCTTGTCACCAGCCTCCGTAACGACAGAAATGCACAAGTCTCTAAAAATCGTCGGATGCTTGAGAATTTGGTGCATTTCGCTGTAAGTTTTTTGGAAACGTCTAAGTAGCAGGCGAGGTAAACACAAATGAGAAAAGTGAAATTGAAACAAACAGGATGGCTATCGGCTATCGGCTATCGGCGTTCAGCAAAGAAGTTTTCGTTTAGCAGAAGCCTCTTCTCACTGACTGCTATTTTCTTTGTTTTCTTGGCTTCCGCAAACCCTGCACATGCGGTTATCCCGCAGCTGCTGGGACCGCTCACGGCATTGCTCAGCATCGTCCCACAGATTCTCGCCTTTGTTGGTGTCGCGCTCATCACTGCGCTTGTATTTGCGCGGGACACGACTAAAATGCTTTTCTACAAGCTCCGCGACTTCGCGACTGCCCACAAAATCACTGTCTCCATTTTGAGTGTGATTGTCCTCGTGGTATTCGGATGGGGAACCTACAATCTAATTAGGATGACGACAAATCCAACGACACAATCATTTCACGCAACCGTTCAGAACACGGGTATAGAAAGTACCCGTGTCAACAAGACATGGTCAACTTTCCGGGGCGGAAAAAATCGAACAGGACATGTAGATACGCTCGCGGGCCCAACAATCGGAACCCCTGCATGGGTTTTCAAGGATGAAGCGGCAATGGCGGTTGACTTCTCTTCGTCCCCAGCGATTGTAGGGAATCTGCTCTATATTGGCTCTTCGCACGGTTCGATCTTTTCATTAGGCGGTGCGACTTACTGTATTGATACAGAAACACAGAAGGTGCTCTGGCGGCACGCCTCTCCTACCCCAATTTTTTCATCACCCGCGGTTGCCGGTGGCAGAGTCTACATCGGCGAAGGTTATCACCACGATAGCCATTGCCATCTCCGGTGCCTCGATGCAAAAACAGGCGAACTTATTTGGTCGTTCCCAACAACAAGTCATGTTGAATCAACCCCTTATATCAGTCAAGGAAAACTCTATTTCACAGCAGGTGCTGACGGGGTCTATTGTATCGATGCTTTAGAAGGACAAGAAATTTGGCACTATGGAGACGTTCATGCCGATATGTGCCCTGTTGTCCATAAAGATAAGGTTTATTTCGGTACAGGTTATGGGGATTACAAGATTTTCGCTGTTGATGCGCAGACAGGTATTGAAGCATGGTCGAAAGAGATGCCGTATCCCGTGTGGGGGAGTCCGAGTGCAGATGAAAACCTCGTTTTCTTCGGGCTTGGACGCGGTAACTTTTCCGAGAGTGCCCCGATCCCCGCAGGCAAAGTGGTGGCACTCGATGCGGAAACTGGTGATATTGTATGGGAACATGAGGCAGAAGATGCCGTCCTAACAGCAATCGCCATTCAAAACGGCTCCGTCACCTTCGGCTCGCGGGATGGGTACGTCTACTCTCTCCAGTCAGCAGACGGCAAACTCAACTGGAAAACCGATCTGGGTGATCCCGTTGTTTCTTCACCGGCTGTAACGACGGATACGGTCTATGCTGCAACAAAAAACGGATATATCTATGCCCTCTCCACAGTGGACGGCGAGATACAGTGGGAATTTGATACAAGAATCGTTACCCGAAATATAGAACTTTATTCATCACCCGCGGTTGCCAATGGATTGCTCTACATCGGTTCAAGCGATCGGTATATTTTCTGTTTAGGTGGTGATGACGCAGGTAAAATTATTGGTAACCGCTAAGTAAGGAGAAGAAAAATGTACAAACATATTTTAATCGGAACAACGCTGCTCATTCTAATTGCAAGCACCGTAGCAGATGCGCAATGGCGCAGTAAAACGCATGACGTTTACAATGCGCTCATGATTCCGCCGGGTGTTGACATTAAGGTAGGTGATTTTAGCGAGTATTGGGAAGGTGTCTTTGAAACAGTTAAAGGGACCGACGGAACCATTTTTTGCGGTGTCGAATATTCGGGAAACGTATTTGAAGAACACAACGGTGGAAAATGGAATGGACCTGAGGACCATCAAACCTGTTTCGCGATCCTCTGGAATTCCGAGGCGATCTATCTCTCAATTGCCGTTGATGACGATGAGCATGAACACGCCGCTGCCGATGCATGGAACGGGGACGGCGCACAACTCGCCTTTGAAATGAGCGGTAAACGGAGTGCCGGTCTACAGATGTGGCTCTACAATGTCGGTTTAGATGATAAAGCAAAGGACATTCTTCCAGGTGCCCTGAATGAGAATCCGGGGGGTAAAGGCCTCGTTCCCGACGAAGACGTCGCGATTGTCCGAAACGAGGCTGAAAAGGAAACCTACTATGAACTCAGATTCACGGCAGAGGAACTACAGGTAAAGGGCAAAAAATTCAGCGAAGGCTTTGAATTTGGACTCGGTATCTGTGTCAATGATGGCGACAGAGCGGCTGGACAAGAAGGACAGAAAGGATGGAGCGGCTGGTACACCCATTCTATCGTTTTCGGGAAGAATTCCGAGCATACAGGTTTGGTCGTCCTTACGAACGAAGTACTTGCGGTTGAAGCCGCTAATAAGTTAGCCACGACTTGGGGTACCCTTAAATCTGTGCAATAAAGAACTTCCCCAAAAATAGGAAAAGCCGCCAACCTTGGCGGCTTTTTTATTTACTTGACACGCCTAATGATCGTGATGATTCGATTTACGATAATGCAATCGGAGCAGATCTACGCCAAAATCATCTTCAATGTGCCGCCACACGGAGTGGATGTGGTTCGCATTGTTCTGCGTGTTATCATACTCTACAAAGAAAAAAGGTCCGTGCAATCTATAGTAGTGAGGTGTCTTCGGCACCTCATCTCCTGCCCATGCGAAGTGGATATCGTTGACGTTCCCGTCACGTAGTTTGCGGAGTTCGATTTGGGCGATCTCGTCAGGCAGCCTATCAATGTATTCATGGACGAGATTCATTAGGAGTTCGCGTTGGTGTGTTTCCATAGATTCCGCGGCTAACCCTTCAACCGCCTCAAACTCAACTTTAGGTACGTCGCGGGTCAAAATATCGGAGGGTGCCTCCGTATTGATGATTGTCTGACGCTTTTGTGCCTCATTCAGACTTGTAAGGAGTTGGCGGGCTATATCTTCTTCAGCAGAAAGGACCCTTAATCCTTTTTTCTCACCCTGCGGCACCTCTGCTGGATTTGAACCGAAGAAAGACGGATTCGGGGAAACGAGTTCTCGATTGACAACGGTAAAATTGAGCGACACATGGTGTCCTTCAGCACGCCATCCCCATGCACCATTACCAGTCGGATCACCGAAAACAGTAAAAAAATAGAGTCCGGGATCGCGCACCAGTCGGGCTTCCCCAGCGGCTTTTTCAATCTCGCCGAGCGTTGTCTCCAGATTAATAATCGCGCGGGCTTTCTGATACCCCTTCACACTCAAGCCGCTTTCCATGAGTGCGAACGCGGCTTCTTGCTGTTTCGCGTTTAGTTCTTTGAGCGATACGCCCTCGCGCTCCCACATTTCGATTGGAATGTAGTGCCATCGGAGCCGCTCATTCCCGTCAAATGGAAGTGCCGTCTTTTCACGTAACGCCGGTGTCAATGTATCCAAAAAATTCCCTGCTGCTTGTGCCATCTGTTCCGCCGTTGCTGAAGCGGGAACAAACAAAGGCTTCCGTTCGGAATCAGTATGTGTATGTGCCACAAAAAATCCTCCATGTTAGAGTCCTCAGTTGTCAGTTAAAGAGGTGGTTGGCAAATAAAAACATTTGCAACTGCCATAGTGAGTAAGGGACAACCGATAACTGAAAACCGAAAACCGATTGCCTCATGAAGATTTATTTTAAACGAACTTCACGTGGAAATCAAGTATTTTAACGCCGTATCTCGGAAACTTACAATCAAAATCAAAGATTCTTGACAATCGTACATAAATTTTGTAAACTTATTTAAATGGCTTCCGTTTAAGAAAGTGTTTAGCACACTATTATCCACCTCTTGCTTCAGGTGGCATAAGATTTTTGAGCCGATAATCAAAAGTCGGGAATTATGGACAAATTGATTGATGATGAAATGTTAGTCGCTCAGTTTCAATCCGGTCGCCAAAACGCTTTTGATGAGTTGATGAAACGCTACAAATCTAAGATTTTTTCGTACCTTCTGCGTTCAGTCAGAAATTATGAGGATGCCGAGGATATCACCATCGAAGTTTTTTTTAAGGCGTACCGCGCCCTTGAGAATTGGCAGCCGAAAGCTAAATTTTCGACATGGCTTTACAAAATTGCGTCTAATCTCGCTATTGATTACCACCGTACAAAAGGACGGCACCCGGTCTATGCCTTGGAAGACATGGAAATTCCTGAAGCAAACCTCGTTGCAACCGATCTCGAGAGTGACCCCGTAAAACAGGTAGAAGATCAAGAACGCGGACGTATCATTCGTGAAGCCGTCGATCAACTCTCTCCGAAACAGAAAGCAGTTTTCATGTTAAGTCGATATGAGGGCTTACAACTGAAAGAGGTCGCTGAAACACTTGATATGGCGGAAGGGACAGTAAAAATTCACCTTCACCGCGCCGTAAAGCGGTTGCAAACGTTGTTACGTCCACTCTGGGAAAATAATGAAATCTAAAAAATGATAAAAAAGAAAGGAGACGAACCTATGCCTAAATGTAAGAAATCCGAAGGGCAAGCGATTGATTACGCGTACAAACTTCTGCCGCCCGAAGAAGAGGACCCCTTTGAAGAACATCTGAAAAACTGTCCGGACTGTACCGAAGCCGTTCAATCCTTTAGCACAGTCCTCGAGTTGACAGATAAAGCACAAGTAGAATTAACTGTACCCGAACTCGCCCTTCAAGATATTGAGATGAATGTGTACAAACGGCTGGCCGCGGCACAAGAGCAAACATTGCGCTCGCGCATCCGTGTGCACCTTGCCTACTTGGGATCCCTATTCCAGTGGCAAAGGACTGCTGCCGCGAGTACTGTTGTTATCGCTATGATAACGGTCGCGCTTTTTTGGGGAAGGCTCTTTCCAGAACCCGTGCCGCTATTGCCTGAAACCCAATCCGCTGACGCTCGAATCGAGCAATATCGTCAGCAACACATCCAACGAAATTTGGAGGAAGTGATGATTGCTCACCACCTTCGAAATGATACATGGGAAACAGAAAGTCAACTCCACCGAATGAAAGAACAGGCACACGGTACAGATTGGACGAAGGTTGCCGATGAACACCTGCAAAACCTTCAATCCGGGACCTTAAGCGGGCCACAACGGAACAGTAAGCGTAGAAACTAAGGGTTTTTAAATGATTAACATCCAGGCACTGCTCCTTTTTAACGACTCACAAAGTGTTAAATCAGGCAATTGGCCTAACAAGAACCTTCGCTTAAGGATCGTTTGCGCCGTTGCGCTGATGCTTCTCTGCTGGTCGTCTGCTTATGCCCACTTTGAAGAGGTGCATGTGTTAGTCGAGGCGGGACGTTATACGGAAGCTAACAATAAGCTCGAAGCACTTGCTGAATCTACCAAAGACGTTGAGGTGAAAAGCTGGTGCTACTACCACATGGGCGAAATCTATTATAATTACACACACCAATACACCAAGGCGGTCGAGGCTTACGATAAAATCCTAATACTCGAAAAAACAGGACTTGCCCCAGAGGAAGTTTTCCTCGCGATTATCAAAAAAGGTGATGTCTATAGCCGCATGGGTAATTATCATGATGCTATCCAAACCTACGACAGATTGATTAAACTCGCCCCCGCCTCGCATTTCGTACATAAAACTGGGTTGCAGAAGATTCGGGATATTAATAACGCACTGGCGGACCTTAGAGAACAGCAGCGCATTGCGATCCAGTACAAAGGGACACCGCTCGCTGGCATTGCCCAATTTCAGATTGCCGAACTCTATCGGAATCATTCCCAACTCAACCAACCGGAAAAGGCGATTGAGGAATATACATCACTTCTCGAAGCACACCCCGACGCGATTATGGCACCTGAAGCGAGATGGCGTATCGCCCATTTAAGGCATAACGTCCTTAACCAATCGGCTTTAGCAATGGCAACCTATAGGAAAGTCGTTGAGGATTATCCCGCCAGCAATTTCGCTGCGGAAGCACTCTTTCAAATGGCAAATATCCATCGAATAGGTGAGAAGTATTCATTGGCTATCCCCATCTTTGAGAAACTAAAACTGAAATATCCGAACTTCTGGAATATGCACGCTGTTCTCTACTGGACAGGTGTTTGTTATGAAAAAATCTCTAACTATCCGAAAGCGATAGAGGCTTTTGAAACGTTCCTTCATGCGTATCTGCCTCAACTCGATCCGGGGTATCTCGGACAGATCTCCATGCACGATAAAAGCGTGTCCGAGGTGAAGACACAGATTGGGAGAAAAATTGAGGTACTCACAGCACAGATGTCGGAAACGGAATTGGAACGATTGAACAGAGCAAGTGCAAATCGAGACTTTTCTGAAGCCTTAAGTATCGCTCGACACCTCATTGCGACAGCACCCCATACCCCACAAGCCGAACAAGCAGCGGCGCAGCTTCCGGCACTTCAGCAACTGACAGCCATCGAAAATCTGCG
The DNA here is from genome assembly GCA_964523645.1 of uncultured bacterium. GTDB lineage: Bacteria > Poribacteria > WGA-4E > WGA-4E > WGA-3G > WGA-3G. The sequence goes on from CAZGAW010000058.1 coordinate 24,580, forward strand.
CGAGAAACTTCAAGACATAAACTTGACACCTACAGAGACAGCCCGGGCGCGGTTGCAAATCGGTACCATCTACGAACGAAAACCGCTACAAGACTATCCAAACGCAATTGAAGCGTATAAAGAGGTAGCGACGCACCACGCCGATCTGACCTATTCCGCCGAAGCACTCTACCGCAGCGGACTCGTCTACGCCGAGCAACTTTCTGCACATAACGAAGCAATCCAAGCCTACAAAAAGGTTATCGCAACGCATCCGAACACTTTGCAAGCAATGATGGCAAATTTTCAGTTGGGCGAACTCTATAGAGAACTACACCGCTACAACGAGGCACTGCAAGCCTACGAAACTACGATTGGATACCCAGAACGGGATCGGTACCTCGCAGGCGGATATAAAGACAGTTTCGCCGATAGGGCACAGTTTCGGATCGGACGTGTCCACTACGATGACAGACGTTACAACGAGGCTCGCTTCGCTTTTGAGGAATTCATTCAAAACAGAACGCAGTCCCCACGCCTCGCTGCTGCTTACATCTATCTCGCCGCTATATGTGAAAATCGGGGTGAAACCGCACAGGCAGCCTATTATTACGAAAGGGCAGAAGACCTGCTCACAGATAATCCCATGCAAATGACGATGGTCTTAGAAGAAGCAAGTGCCCTCGGAAACCTGCAAGCCACCGATTCAGATGCGGTGATGCGATTTCTGAAAGAAAATCGCAAACGTCTCGCAACTGAGACAAAAGGGACAGACTGAACTCACTACGGAGGTTCCCTAACCTCGCCTGACTTTAGTACGAAACAAAAAAGGCAGAAAATCCAAACGGACCTCCTGCCTCCAATGCTATATCCGATAAACGGAACCTACTTCCGTATCAACATCTTCTTCGTTGCAGAGAAATCCCCTGCTCTGAGTGTATAGAAATACACACCATTCCCAACGGACCCTCCCTACTTGCATGTTCGCGCGTGGTGCGGAGTAAACGGCGGGTGCCGTTTTGATGATCCGTATAGAAGATATGGACGTTACGCGGTGGCGTAGCAGACGCGGTAAAACGATGCGCAGACTCACCAAATAGAATCGCGGTGTTGGTTATCTTATCTCTATAGAAATCGGTACGTGCGTTCTGCATGGTTGTCCCTACGTAGAACTGGAAAAAATGTGCGTTGCACATTTTTCTGCCGATTGCATTATCCAATCAACACGATTATACAAAAACCGCTGATTTTTGTATAATTTTTCGTGGATAATGGGTTTTTCCAATATTATTGTCTATTTTATAGTAAATCCCACAATTAACGATACACTAACGGGAAGGCGAGGTTACAAACCTCGCCAGCGGCGGAAGGGTGCTTGTGTTTATAGCGTGTGCACTTATTTTTAGGGTTTACTATAAACCCAAGTTGCTACTAACAAATTTTGAAGGTTCAAAGAGATTTTTCATGCACTTTCCCTACCCCAGATGAAGTTTTAGAATTTAATCGGGTACTGCAAAGGCAAATTCTTTCTGTAGGAGCGAGTTGTACTCGCGATCTTTGCTGCGTGTGTCAAATATGTAATTACCCAATCTGGTATTTCTCAAAAGTACTCGGAAGCCACTATTTATCAATGGTTTCTCAGTACGAGGTTTTGAAAATGCTAAAAAATGCTAATTGATAGACCCCCATTTTGTGAAAAAAACACCTTGTTTTCAATACAAAATAGAATGAAATCGTCCATTAAATGGGTTTTTCGTAGGTATTTCGTGTTGATGTTATTAGGTTTAGCGGAATTAGAAAACTTTTACTCATGCAAAATATGTGTGCGTTTGTTTTCACGAAGTCAATGGTCATAGGGGTAAAAAGTTTCATTTGCACTTATTTTTTACATGAACCGAACAATTGTGAGAAATCCCAGCCAATTTATTTGTTAATCTCCATTCGGAGCGGTATGTTTATAGCAGGGATCCGGTATTTGTCTTCCGCTCCAGCGGAGCGGTATGTTTATAGAAAAACGTCAAAGTCCCTCTTCCGCTCCAGCGGAGCGGTATGTGAAACATGTTAATGTTATGGCATATCATGTTTCGGCAGTATCTTCATCGACTGAATCAAAAACATACTTTTCATTATAGGCTACATCAAAACGCTTCAATAACTCAAGATATTCTTCTCTGAACGTTTTACGCGAATGATGCTTTTCTTGATTTTGGATGTAGGCGACAACATCATCCAGTTGAGAATGTGAGTAACTAAACGCTCCAAATCCTTCTTGCCATTTGAATTGTCCTGCAACCCAACGTCTTTGATTGATGAATTTTGTGGCACTTACCTTAATATCTCTCACTAAATCGGAGATGGCAATATCTGGAGTGATGCCTACAAAGATATGGATATGGTCAGGCATTGAATCGATTTGGATCAATTTTTGCTTTCTGTTTGTAATGATGCCGGTGATGTATTGGTGAAGTTCTGTTTTGTGTTGTTTTGGAATGAGTGCGTGTCTGCCCTTGACAACAAACACGATATGGATGTAGAGTTGGGTATAGGTATCTGCCATAGTTGTTAGATTTCTCCGATTTAACCTCATGGTCACATACCGCTCCGCTGGAGCGGAAGGTTGAATATCTGCGCGTGCTATAAACATATCGCTCCGCTGGAGCGAAGAGGGTAACTTTTTTACCAGTGTTATCTGTATGAAACGCAGCTTGAAGAACGCAAAGAACAGAAGCGTCAGGCAACTTGCGCTATTTTAAGCAAAATGAGAGATTAGTCGCGTGTTTGCAAACGTGCGAGCTGTTCTCGGAGTTCAGCGGCTTCGGCTTCCGCCTGCTCCGCGCGCGCCTCTGCCGTCTGTCGCGCCAAGGACTCCTGTTCCGCACGTGTTTCTGCCGTCTGTCGCGCCAAGGATTCCTGTTCCGCACGTGTTTCTGCCGTCTGTCGCGCCAAGGATTCCTGTTTTGCGCGCGCTTCTGCCGTCTCCGCAGGCGTTTGCAGCCATTCCCCGGCAACAGGATCATAAATCCCTAAACCTTCATCCTGAACGTGAAAATCTAAACCTAACACCGGCGAGTGTAAACCCCCAACGATACCCACAGGTACCTCTACATACGCACCCTCAACTAACTGAAAACCCATCAAGGGCGACGGCAGATACAGACCTTCCGCATCATATAAGAAATAGTCCTGAATCCCAAGCTCGGCGTAGAGATCCCGCTTGCCACTAAGGTCGTTTTGGTAGGTACTTTCGCTCGAAAATTCCATCACGAAGTCAGGCGTTTTGCCTTCCTCCCAGACCTTATACGTCCGACGCTGCCCCTGTCCTATCCCGAAAACAACAAGCACATCAGGGGCAACTACCCGACGTGGTACACCCTTCTCATAATACATCAGAATATCGCCGGAGATATAGACTTCAGGCTGTGTGGAAAAATGTGTTTCAAGCGTTTGTAAAGTCCATATCAGTCGATCTCTATGAAGGTCACTGGCTGCCATCGGTTCTCCGTCGCTATCAGGGTAAAGGTCTGCTTCTTCTGTAGGGGCATAAGGGATTGGATGCCCCTTTGGATGGGTTTGCATCGGTATGCTCCTTTTCTACGAGATACCCGAAAAATGGGGGTTAAGGGGTTGAACGCCGATCCATATCACGTGTTACGGTATGCGACTGACCTATAGGAAATAGAATAACACTTTAAGAGAAGGAAATCAAGCCAAAAGATAGGATGATTCAGTAATCCCTAAATGACCTATAGGGCGGTTTCTAACCACTCCATAAGTGTCAATTTAGTGTGTAGTCGGTAGGTTGGGTAGAGCGAAATAGAGAAAAACGGTGGTGCCCCCAAACATATCTCAGTACCATATACCGACATATAACATCAAAAACGGAGCGAAACCCAACTTTGGAGGCCAAGATGTTCAAAAGCGTCAGGGGATCGTTGGGTTTCGCTATACCTTTGATGTCATCCGAAGGGATATATCCTTGAGATGTTTTGTGTTACGAGTGCCATTTTCTCAACTCCGCTCTACCTACAGGAAACACCCAAGCAAAAACACCTACGAGATGTCACGCCAATTCTGAGAATCCTAAAATCCCGTAAATTCTGATGCTGACAATGAACACCTCATTCTTCTCATAAATTGACACCTATAGCGGGTTACAAACCGCACCTACCCACCCTGGGAACGCAGCTCCTACGTTCAATCCAAGCTGCCGATCCGTAAATTCCTTAATGTCGGATGCAACTCCACGGGGTAAGGTTCTGCTTCTGTCAAAGTTTTATGCGAATCCGGTAATCTTCTGAGTTTGGCGGTTGTTGCTGCTTGGATGTTATGCAAATCCGGGAAATCATACACCAATTCCCCATCTTCGATAATCGGAATTAGGAGCGGTTCTCCCGCCAGCATGGGCTTATCCCAAAGTGTCACGCAATCCCTGACATACTTCCCATCAGCATCAGTAACGCGATAGATTTGCTTTTTGCCGGGTATAGTTGCTTTGGAGGGTTCGTCAAGCGACTGTTTCCCAACAGGTCTCCCATCGCTCTCGACTAACTTATAGACCCCACCGAGCGCAGAGGTACCACCTTCACCTGTGATCGAGTCAAAGTTCGCACCTGTCGCGAGCCGTGTGCCGACCCCGAAACTATCAATCGGTGCCCCGCTTTGGAACAAAGCATCTATCTGGAACTCATCAAGCTCATGGCTTGCAATAATTTGGACGTATTCAAGCCCTTCAGCATCAAGAATTTGACGCACCTGTTTGCTGAGTGTCAAAAGGTCACCACTGTCCAATCGAACAGCGCGTAATCGAGCACCGCGTGCCGCCATCTCCTTTGCAACGATACAAGCGTTTCGCGCCCCTTGGAGCGTATCGTACGTATCAATGAGAAGGGTCGTACTGTTCGGAAAGGCTGTGGCGTAATCGCGGAATGCTTCTAACTCGGTAGGACGTTCGGAGATGAACTTATGTGCCATCGTGCCAACATAGGGGATATCGAAATAGCGTCCTGCGAGTACCAACGATGTACCACTCGCACCACCGATGAAGGAAGCACGAGCGGCGAGAATACCAGCATCTCTACCGTGTGCCCGCCTCGCACCGAAATCGTATACAGGTTTGCCTCGTGCCGCTTCCACAATACGTGCGGCTTTCGTGGCAATTAGCGTCTGGAAATTCATAACACAGAGCAGGTAGGTCTCAAAAAGTTGGACTTCTCTGGAATGACCTGTAACATTGATAATCGGTTCATTCGGAAAAACAGGCGTGCCTTCGGAAACAGCGAAAACAGAGCCATCGAAATGGAAATCGCTAAGCGAAGCGAGATAGTCGGCACTCAGGTCCCCACGTTCCGCCAACCAAGCAAGCGTCGCGTCCGTAAAACGCAAATTTAAAATGTAGTGGATGACCTGTTCCAATCCGGCGGCAATAAGGTATTGTCCCTGTGGAATTTCGCGGACGTAGTAGTTCGCAGTGATAACCGAGTTATGCTTTGCATCGAAATCCGCTTGTCCCATCGTCAGTTGATAATAGTCAACGAAAAGCGACATATCATCTTCTATGAGCAAAGCAGACTTGAGGGAATTGCATACACTCTCACTCATAGACCTTTCCCTTCGGTGACAACAAGTTTCTGATTGACAGATAGATTTCGATGCGTGTCCACCTGACCGGAGGGCCAGACGATTTCGAGGGTGTCAACTTTTGCGTGCTTGCCAAGTCCAATTTCAAGCGATAGACTATTGGTTGAGCCAAATCCACATCCACCGCTGACTTCTCGATAAATTACGTCTTCACCCATACGCAAAGTTACTTTAGCACCGATGCCATCTCGGTTACTTTTGACCCCGACCAATTTTAGAATGATCCAGTTGTTTCCAGTACCACTGTTTTGATAGAAGAGGTTGTGCCATTGGTCCCCGATAAACGCACCGCCGACAGGCACGTAGATATCAACATCACCATCGGTATCAACATCACCGAAGGTTACGCCGTGCCCCTTCCCGACGTTCCCTAACCCCAAAGCCGCAGTTGCATCGGTAAAAGTACCATCACCGTTGTTGCGGAAAAGTGCGTCGCGCTCAAGGCGTCCCATCTGTGGGGCACCAGTGGCAAGATAGATGTCAAGGTACCCGTCGCTATCAATGTCTCCGAAATTTGCCCCCATTGCCCCAAAAGCCTGATAGAGTCCGGCTTCGCGGGTGATGTCGGTAAAAGTGCCATCGCCGTTGTTACGGTAAAGCACCTGCCGATCACTGTCGTGCGTTGCGCTACCCGTGATTTGCCCGGCGATGAAGGCTTGAAACGAACCTGAGTTTGAGATGAAGATGTCCAAATCGGCATCGTTGTCCACATCCAAGAAGAAAGTGACAAAGGCATCCGTAACCGGGAGATTCATGCCTGTCGTCGGGGTAACATCGGTGAACGTACCATCGCCGTTGTTGCGATACAGCACATTGGATTGTCCGTAGTTGACGACGTGAAGGTCAATATGTCCATCCTTATCGTAATCCCCCCAAGCCGTTCCGAGAGAGTTCCCAGTATCCGCTACGCCTGCTGCTGCTGCTGTATTCGTGAAAGTGCCATCACCGTTGTTCCGATAGAGGACATTCGCAGCACCGTCACCAATGACTCCGTCTGCAATGTAAAGATCAAGGTAGCCATCGTTGTCGTAATCCGCCCAAGCCGCACAGAAACTGCTCTGTGGGTCGGCAACACCTGCAGCGTGCGTGACATCGGTAAACGTGCCATCACCGTTGTTATGATACAGCGTATTCTCTGCTGCCCCTGACCAACCGCCACGAGTGATATAGAGATCCAGATAACCATCGTTATCATAATCGGCGAAGAGTGATCCCCAACCGCCCCTCGGATCAGCGATACCTGCCTGAGCTGCGATATTCGTAAAGCTGCCATCGCCGTTATTGCGGTAAAGTGCATGGGGTTGGTACGTACCAACAGCGACAATATCCAGATCCCCGTCATTGTCGTAATCTCCTAATGCACTGCCGCGTCCGCCATCAACTTTGTCCATTTTTAAATCGGACGCTATATCGGTGAAATAGTTGTCAGTTATCAGTTGTCGGTTATCAGAGAAAAGGGTTGTCGGTTCTCGGTTGTCAGTTGTCGGTAAAGAAGTTTCTGATGAACCTACACTCTCTTGCTGACTGCCGACCGCTGATTGCCGATTGCCATTCTTCTGACCGCTGACTGCTATTCTAAATTCCTCTGGCAATTCCTCGGGGTAGCCACCGAGTTGGCTGTAGGCCGTCCATAAGTTCCATAAAGTCTCAGGATCTCGAGGTTTGAGACGGAGGGATTCCTTGAAATTCTCAACGGCTTTTTCAGGCGCGTCGTGTCTAAGGTGATAAACGCCGAGGTAGTAGTACGCCCCAGAGTGTCGACGGTAATTCTGGATAATATTTTCAAACCGCTTGGCGGCTTTATCGGCTTCACCGAGACGGAATTCAGCCAAACCGAGTTGGAGCATCGCTTCCAAATTATTCGGTTCAAGTTCTAAGACCTTTTCAAACTGCCGTTTGGATGCTGAGAGATCCGGAACGAGCATTTGCTGGGGTGCCCCTAAGAAATAGCCGAGTCTTATACGTGCCTCAGTATCGTTAGGATTTACCTCCAAAGCATTGGTGAGGGCAGTCGTAGAATCAGAAAAGCGTTGTTGGTAACTAAAAACCTGTGCTAACGTTAGGTACGCTCTCGAAAGCTTATCTTTCTCTTCGGGGACCTGCTTAATCAATTCTATGAGTGTTTGCAACGTCTCTTCAGCGCGAGTAAATTTCTGCTGTCTGATATAGGTACGTGAAAGCAACATACGTGCCTCGTG
>CAZGAW010000059.1:0-31643 GCA_964523645.1 uncultured bacterium
CCAATTCAACTCCAATTCTATACGAAACCGGATTGCCCACTTTGTGACGAGGCAAAAGCAGTGCTCCAAAATATCGGTGCGAAGGCATCATTTATTGTGGTAGAAGAAATTGACATCACGAAGAATCTGGCGTTGTTTACGAAATATAAGCACTTGATTCCTGTGCTTGAGTTGGATGGACAGCAGCTTTTTGTGCATCGTATCGTTCAGAGAAAGTTGATGTGGCAATTACGATGGCATCAGTTTCGGAGATTTATGACCCAAATAGGTAGGCGAGGTTTGATAAAGTTTAAATAAATATTTTCGGTAATGCTACCCCAAAAAATATTGTAGGGGCAGGTCTTGTGCCTGCCCGCACATTACTATAGAAAAACAAGGAGATACGTATGGCATTTCCATCTCATGGGACGACGCATCGCTCCACCGTAACGGGCACACGCGGAATGGCAACAAGCGCACATCCGCTTGCGAGTCTTGCGGGCGCACGCATGCTGCTCGCTGGTGGCAACGCATTTGATGCAGCGGTCGCAGTCGCTTCCACACTCAATGTCGTTGAACCTTACATGTCCGGTATTGCTGGCAACGGGTACATGTTGATTTATAATGCGAAGGAAAAAGCACACCACGTCATAGATTATCTGGGTACCGCGCCTTACGCGGCGACACTGGATGTCTATCCAACACTCGAAAGCCAACAGATTGGCATTCGTGCGGGTATGGTCCCTGGAGGGTGTGGCGGCTGGTTAGCACTCTTAGATCGCTACGGAAGCATGGATCGCTTAGATATCTTTACGCCAGCGATTGAATTGGCTGAAAATGGATACGCCGTCACCGTCAAGAATGCGGAATTTATGGCGGGTGCCTACCACTATTTTTCGGAACGGGCTGCAGCGGTAATTGCCTCACGAGGAAGAACACCACACCCCGGCGAAGTGTTAGTGCAAAAGGATTTGGGGAACACATTTCGACAGGTTGCCGAAGGTGGTGCAGAGGCGTTCTATCGCGGCGACATTGCTAAAGAAATTGTCCGTTTTTCCGAAGAAACCGATGGACTGATTACCCAAAAGGATTTAACCGATTTTGAGGTGGAGTGGCAAGAACCTATCTCTGTTACCTACAAAGATTACGAAGTCTACTGCCCGCCGCCGCCGTGTTCTGGGTTTCAATATCTGGAAACCCTAAATATTTTGGAGAACGATGCCCTCGGTGAACTCGGACACAATACCCCGGAATACTTGCATCTACTCATTGAAGCGATTAAACTGGCGAGCGCAGATAGAGCCGAATACGCCCCGCGTCCGAATCCACCGATTGAACGGTTGTTGTCTAAAGACTATGCGCGTGCCCAACGCGAACGCATTGGTGAACAGGCTGCAGTCAGCGGCGGGGAGCGTTGGTCAAAGGAGAAACTTCCCGGTGAGATTATCGCTAATGACTGGACGACCGAATGTACAACCCATTTTGATACCGCCGATGCAGAGGGCAATATCGTTGCCGTAACACAGAGTCTCGGGCAACCCTTCGGCTCAGGCGTAATTCTCGGCTCAACAGGGATGTTCCTCAACAATTTCATGAACTGGTTCGATAGAATTCCAGAGAGTCCGAACGCCGTTGGACCGCATAAACGAATAGAGATGTGCATGTCGCCGTGTCAAGTTTGGAAGGATGGTAATCCGTTTGCCGCGATTGGTACACCCGGAAGCCACGGTATCCTCCAGACAACGTTGCAGATGGTTTTAAATCTGATTGAACACGGGATGAATGTGCAGGCAGCAATTGAAGCCCCACGCATTCGATTGGTAAATCCCGGTACGCATGTCAGTATGGAGGGACGTATTCCTGTTGCGGTGCGCGCAGCGTTGGAAGCGCGTGGACATGATGTAGAAGTGTTACCCGACTGGACAGCAACTGTCGGAGGCGGCCACGGTATCGCCTTTGATTCGGAAGAAGGGAGTTTCATGGGCGGTGCCGACCCGCGGCGCGATGGGTATGCAATCGGTGTGTAACTTGTAGGGGTAGGTCTTGTGCCTACTATAGAATACTGATAGGCGTATAACATGTAGGGGTAGGTCTTGTGCCTACCCTTGTAAATCTATAGAAAACTGAAATGATCCATCCGAAACATATTGTTGCTGTCTCTGGATTGATAACCCATCCCGACGGTAAAATCTTGCTCATACGGGGACCGCGTCGTGGATGGGAATTTCCGGGAGGGCAAGTCGAAGAGGGTGAAAATCTCATTGCAGCATTCCAACGTGAAATTCAAGAAGAGACGGGTGTCACTGCGTCAATTGGACCGTTGGTTGGTGTCTACTCAAACATCAAAGCACCTACAAAATTGATGTTTGGTTTCTTAGGAAATTATGTTTCTGGTGAATTAAGGACGAGTGCTGAGAGTTTAGAGACCGAGTGGGTCCCACGTGCCTCGGTTTTGCAACGCATATCGAATCCGGCTATTTATAACCGAATGAAAGATATGCTCAATTTCTCAGGACAGGTCATCTATCGCGTTTATACCAATAACCCATATCAGGTTTATGATCAACGTTTTTTGTGAAATAGTGGTGCATCCATTCATTAACGATGTGTTTTTTCAGATTTTATATTTATGATATTTTGTTTTTAAGGAGAAAATATGAAGGGTTTTAACGCAGTAAGCAGGGGCCTGGTTTTGATATTAGGGCTGCTTTTAATCTCGGGCTGTGATGCAATTCAAGATGTAATTATTTCTCAACCTCCAAGTGGAACCGATACCGAATCGCTTCGCGTAACCATGGTATATCCCAGCGATTGTGTAGATTCCGCGGCGTACTGTCTTGCTTTCCATATCGGTGTAAAGACTGCGGAGGAAGAACTTGGAATTGCACTCACTGAAGTAAACGGTATGGAAAACGATCCGATAGCGACAGAGATGCTCCTAAGAGAAGCGGCTCAAAATTCAGACCTTGTTTTGACGGCAGGTTATCAAATGGGAGATGTGCTTGCTCGTGTAGCACCAGAATTTCCCGATGCCCGATTTGCAATTTTTGATGTTGTCCTTGATATTCCAAACGTGGCTTCTGTGAACTATAAATCCAACGAAGGATCGTTTCTGGTCGGCGCAATCGCGGCTTTAAAATCGGAAAGTGCTAAAATCGGCTATATTGGGGGTGTGGATGTTCCGTTGTTACGCGAGTTTGAAGCGGGTTACGTCGCTGGTATTCAAACTATCAATCCAGATGCAGAAATTTTCGTAGAATACATCAGTGAAGATGTAACCGGTTTTGGACAACCGGATAAGGCAAAAGAACTGGCTTTAGCACAATATGCTAATGGGATTGATGTGATTTATGTCGCTGCTGGCGGATCCGGTCAAGGCGTGCTTGAAGCCGCCCAAGAACAGCAAAAATTTATTATCTGGGTTGATTCCAATGGCAACCATCTTGCCCCAGGAACTGTATTGACAAGTATGACAAAAGAGATTTCGGCTTCTGTGCAGCGCATCATCACGGAAACCGCTGAAGGCAATTTTATGGCAGGCATCCAATACTTTGGACTCAAAGATGGTGAGGTTAGTTATGCCCTTGATGAACACAACCAGCCGTTACTTTCGGACGACATTGTAGCAACCGTTGAATCGCTAAAGGCAAAGATCATTGCTGGCGAGATCGTTGTCCCTGACACAGTGTCACTGCCACGCGAATAACACGTATAATCGAAAAAACATTGGGTAGGTAGGGCTGAGTCCCAGAGAGTTAGCTCTACAAACCCAATGATTCGGCGCGAGATTTAAACCTTTAATCCTAATGACTTCTTAGGATAGTACCCTTCGCGCCGACAATCCACCCCGCATTCTTCTGGAGATGGATATCCTGCAAGTTGTGTTGCGCAGGGCTGGGATAGCGGTTCCATGTGTTACCGCTGTCCGTAGTGTGGAGGATTAAACCTTTCTCGCCGACTGCCCACCCACGTTTTTCGTCCCGGAACGCCACATCTCTTAGGTTTAGATTCACAGGCGTTTTTTGCCGAGTCCATATTATTCCGCCATCAGTGGTATGGAGAATCAATCCATTTGTTCCAACAATCCAACCGTGCGTCAGATTCACAAAATGGACAGCAAATAAATGCTGCTCGACGTTACTTCTCTGTTGAACCCATCGTTTCCCACCATCTTGCGTATGGAGTATTTCACCCTCTTCTCCAACAATCCAGCCGTGTGCAGGATCGACAAAATGCACACCCCATAGGTGTTTATCCGATAAACCTCTTTGGTTTTCCCAACGGCTACCGCCAGTTTCTGTTCGGATCACAGTACCTTTTCCACCAACTGCCCAGCCGTGGGTCGTGTTCGCAAAATGGAGATCCAAGATACCTGGAGGCGTTCTACTCTCACCTCGTGCGTTATATTGCAAATTCCACGAAGCACCGCCGCTCCCCGTATAATGCACCTTCCCAATGCTGACCGTCCAACCGTTGTTCGGTGTCGCGAAATTAACCTGTGTTAGCGTGTCTTTCGATACTGATGCTGCTTTCCAAGTGGTTCCACCGTCCAGCGTAGATAGAACTGCCCCGCCAGTACCGACTGCCCAGCCGTGTTTCGCATCTATGAAATGAACGCCGTAAAGATGTTCACCCGTGCCGCTTTCGAGCTGCCGCCATTCAAATTGCACCGTATCTTGGGAACAACCGAGACACACAAGGGTTCCACATAAAATTGTGAGCGCGAGGTAATTTTTGTTCTGCATTTTGAAACACCTACCAACTAAAATTTTTATTGCAACTGTTTACTAAATCATGCTAAATTACATTATAGAGTGTACACGGCGAATTGTCAAGTTCTTATAGGGGCACTAACCAAAGTACTATGTGCATCATCGGAATTGATGGCGGTGGAACAAAAACAATTGGAATTCTTGCGACAGAAACAGGGCAGCACCTTGCGCAAGTGCAATCGGGACCGGCAAACTACCACGTGGTTGGTGAGGTAAAAACGCAAGCCGTTTTGAAAGAGATCGTTGAGCAACTCTCTGAAGAAGCTGGCGTTTCATCTGGAAAGTCTATCCGGTTCTGTTTGGGGATGGCGGGTTTGGGACGGCACGCCGACCGAAAAGTGATTGGACGCATTTGTGATGAAATCGGCATCCCCAAAAATCGGATATTGACCCACGATGCCCATATCGCGCTCATTGGTGGTACGGAGAAACAGGAAGGTGTAATTATCATCTCTGGAACGGGCGCGATTGTTTACGGCATCAATGCCGATGGCGAAGAAGCACGGGCGAGTGGATGGGGATATCTACTTGGAGACGAAGGAAGCGGTTACGATATCGCGATAAAAGGACTCCGCGCTGTTGCGCGTGCCGCCGATGGCAGAGGCGATCCGACTGAATTGACAAATCAAATCCTCAATAGACTTGAACGCAACGAACCGACTGAACTGGTTCGTTGGGTGCACGCCGCGAATAGAGATACGATTGCCCAGTTGGCAGAAACAGTATTTGATACCGCCCGAACAGCAGACACCGTCGCGGAATCTATTGTTAATGAGGCCGCTGATGAGTTGGTTTGTGCCGCAGTTAGCGTAATCGAACAGTTGAAATTTACCGAGCCTTTTGATATTGTCCTCAGTGGTGGTAACTTCACGCATCAAGCGATGTTTGTCCATGAACTCCGTCATCGATTTGAGCGGATTCAATCAGTGGCATCAGTGCAACTTCCAAAACATGAACCTGCGTACGGTGCTGTGCTGTTAGCGCAAGCGAATTTGTAGACAGAAAATATCACCAGTAAAGGGACACATGCAGTCCACGACTGAACAACAAAACCTGAATTCTATTGACATCGACCTGAAGTCAACGTCAGAAATCGTCCAAATCTTTCACGAAGAAGATCGGAAAGCGGTCGCAGCAGTAGAAGCAGAATCCGAAGCGATTGCACACGCTATTGAGTTATGCGTCACTGCGTTTCGCACCGGCGGTCGATTATTTTATATCGGTGCTGGCACGAGTGGAAGACTTGGCGTGTTAGATGCCTCCGAATGCCCACCAACCTTTAGCACACCCCCAGAGATGGTCCAAGGGATAATTGCGGGGGGGGATGTTGCCTTACGTCGCTCAGTGGAAGGGGAAGAGGATAAATCTGAAAGTGGAGCACGTGTTGTTCGTGAGCAAAAAATCGCACCACAAGATGTGCTCATCGGAATTGCCAGCAGTGGACGGACACCTTACGTTATAGGAGCTTTGAAACAGGCACACACCATTGGCGCGACAACCATATTTCTCTGTTGTGTCCCGCCGCCTGAGCCATTGAAAGAGTGGGTGACGCATTTCATCACGCCGATTGTTGGACCCGAGATTATCACTGGCTCAACTCGATTGAAAGCAGGAACAGCCACAAAGTTGGTGCTGAACATGTTGACGACCGTTTCCATGATTAAACTCGGCAAGGTCTACAACAATCTGATGGTAGATGTCCATGCCTCTAATACAAAACTGGTCGCACGGAGCACCCGAATTGTCCAAGCCGTTACGGGTGTTGATACTGCGGTGGCTGAGAAAACATTAGCACAGGCGGGCGGACGCGCCAAGCTTGCTATTGTAATGCTCGTGAAGGGATTGAATCCGAAGGACGCGAACACACTCTTAGAAGAACATGAAGGATTTCTAAGGCATATTCTTGATTGAAAATTTTTAACAATTGGATTCTGCTCCATTTTTTTCGTTATCAACATCGGGTTTCCGATGTGAATGAAGAACGTTGGAAAAGATTCGGAGCATCCACAAAAGGTAAGGAGGAACCGATGGGTACGAAAGTTGGGCTTGCCAAAACCGGCAGGCGCCGTTCTAACGTTTTTCAGGCGTTGGACAATATACGCGAGGAACTCACACCGAAAGTCGGTGAGCAGGTGCTGTTGAAACCGAATTTTCTCTCCAGTACGAATCAACTCGCTTCGTCACACGTCGATGCGATGCGGGGCGCGCTTGATTTCCTGCTCAGCACACCACATCCGCCGAAAGAGGTAATTGTTGCTGAAGGGGCAAACGAAAAATTTTCTGGCGAGGCGTTCCAAATCTTCGGCTACGAAGCACTCCAAGCCGAGTACGATGTCCCGATCCGGCTTGTCGATTTGCATCAAGAAACCGAATGGGCGGAAACCAAGGTCTTTCTTGCTGAGCGTAACGAAGATACCGTGCGGATGCCGAAAATAGTTTTGGATTGCCCTTGCACTATCTCTGTTGCTATCGCTAAAACCCATGATGCTGGTGTTGTGACACTCGCAATGAAGAATATGATTATGGGCACGCTGCACAAGGAAGACCGGATTAAAATGCACGGCTATCACAGCCACGCAGACCGAGTACTTCCGCGCGAAGCACAAACGCTCAATATCAATCTGCTGCGTCTCTCACGTCACCTAAAACCTGATATTTCCATCGTTGATGGCACTGTTGGCTTACAGGGTAATGGACCCGGTGGTACCGACTCTGTTCCGCTCGGTATAGCAGTTGTGAGCGCAGATGTGTTCGCAGCAGACGCAGTCACAACAAAAACAATGGGGTTTGAGCCGTTGGAAATTGGACTTTTCCATTACGCCAATGAGATGGGTTATGGCACTGCAGATTTGAACGAAATTGACATTGTTGGACCGCCTATAGACACAGTAGCGACATCGTTTAAGCCCCATGAAACCGCTGAGCTTCAATTCCAATGGCAAGAAGCGAGTCCAGCGGAATATCTGGCGGTAGATTAACCCGTAGCATAATCTGTTAGATTGTGCCTTAAAGGAGAATTATGAAACGTTTCTATAATATCCTTATTCTATTTTCAATACTCCTCACCACACCAGCATGGGCATGGTGGGGCGGCGGACACGATATCCTTACACAGGCAGCCGTCAAGGCACTTCCCGAAGATATGCCTGAATTTTTTCGATCCGCTGAAAAAATGATTGCCCACTGCGCCTACGATCCAGACATATCGAAAGAACGCGGCACACCGCATGCCCGACAGGCTGAATATGGTGAACACTATATTGATGTAGAGTTGCTGGAAGGGCATCCAATTCCAGAAGGGCGCGAAGCACACATTAAGTTGTGTGCAGAATTAAATCTCGCACCGCGGGCAGTCGGTACATTGCCTTACGCACTCGCAGAATGGACAGAACGGCTCGCTGTTGCTTTCGCAGAACATCGTAAATGGCCTGACAATCCGATGATTCAGTACAAATGCTTTCTCTATGCAGGGTTCCTCGCACACTATGCACAGGATATGTGTCAACCTTTGCACCTAACCATTAATTTTGATGGGATTAAGCAAGAGGACGGGACGCGTTTACATGGAGGCATCCATGAGAAGGTCGATTCAGCAATTGAGATGCTGAAACTGAACCCAACAGAACTCGCGAAGGCACAACAGGTAGAAGCTGTCGGCGATCTGATGCCGGCGATAATAAAGCAGGTCAAAGCCGGATTCAGTTTGGTTGATAGCGTTTACGCAATTGCCGAAGATTGGAAAAATCTGAAAGACCCGACACCTGCAGTGGTTGATTTTACAAATGCTCGAGCGCGTGAAGCAGTGCGTTGGACGGCTTCACTCTACTTGACCGCGTGGCAGCTCTCTGAAAGCATCAAACTGCCCGGTTGGCTTGACCGCGCGAAAAACGATGCAGACGCATCACACTCACAATAAGAAAGGAAATAACTTTGTTACAACAGTGGAAACCTGACCCAACTTTTTATCCATCACCCAAGATGGCGATTGAGGCACCTATTGAAGATGTTGCCTATGTCGCTGCACCGAGAGATGACGACAACCCCGACGCTATGTGTGTGGTTGACCTCAACAAAGCGTCTGATACCTATGGTCAAATTGTTCATAGGCTGGAACTCGGTGTTCGTGACGAAATCCACCACTTCGGTTGGAACGCTTGTAGTGCAGCACTCTGTCCTTACGCACCACACCCTTATGTAGAACGGCGTTACCTCATTGTGCCAGCACTGCGGGGTTCTCATATCTACATCCTTGATGTAAAAGAGAATCCGAAGGCACCGAAACTCGTGAAAACCTTGAATGCAGATGAGGTTGAGGGACGTTCCGGGTATACGCGCCCACATACAGTGCATTGTGGACCCGAAGGAATCTATATTAGCGCCCTTGCTTCAGCCGGTTCTGAGGAAGGGCCTGGTGGTATATTCCTCATGGATCACTACAACTTCAATATCCTGGGGCAGTGGGAGGTGGAACGCGGTCCGCAATCCCTCTCTTACGATTTCTGGTGGCACTTGGGCTATGATATTGCCGTCACCAGTGAATGGGGGACCCCAGCAATGATTGAAAACGGTGTGAGCCTTGAAGATTTAGGTGAGCGCAAGTTCGGGCATAAGATCCATATCTGGGATATCCGACACCGGAAGAATATCCAGACGTTAGATTTGGGCGATGACTATCAGATGATCTTAGAATTACGTCCCGCACACGATCCAACCAAGGCGTATGGATTCGTCAATGCCGTGTTGAATATGAACGACTTGTCGAGTTCCATTTGGACATGGTATAAAGATGGAGACGATTGGGGCATTCAAAAGATTATTGATATTCCCGCACAGGCACCTAAAAATCCAGATGACTTGCCACCCGCTTTGAAGGATATTGGGATGATTCCGCCGCTTGTCACCGACCATATCCTCTCGTTGGATGACAGGTTCCTGTATGTCTCTTGTTGGGGCACCGGAGAGTTGTTGCAATACGACGTATCCGACCCGTTTAATCCGAAGCATACCGGGACGCTCGAAATCGGCGGCATTACAAAGTCGCATCCGCACCCAGCCGCTGGACCTGTCAGTGGCGGTCCGCAGATGGTTGAATTGAGCCGAGATGGCAAACGTCTCTACTTCACCAATTCTCTTTACGTTGCCTGGGACAACCAGTTCTATCCAGAGGGCGCGAACGGATGGATGGTAAAGGCTGATGTAAATACTGAGGACGGCGGTGTTGAATTTGATCCCAACTTCTTCGTGGATTTCGGAGAGAGTCGTGCCCACCAGATTCGACTGCAAGGCGGCGATAGTTCTTCCGATACTTTCTGCTATTCGTAGAATACGGTGAAAACATAAATCCTATAGGCGCGCTTTCTAAGCGCGCCTATATCTTGAAAGGCATTTTTATGGATACTGGCTCATGGTTGAGCTACACGCTCATGGGCGTATATCACGGCATTAATCCGGGGATGGGGTGGCTTTTTGCGGTCGCTTTGGGCATGCAGGAAAAACGGAGAAGTGCCGTTATCGGTGCACTCTTTCCGATGGCACTCGGACACGCGATATCTATCGCTGTTGTGGTGTTTATCGTTGCTTTGGCACAACAGCGACTACCAGAAGATGTACTTCGTATCGCTTGTGCGGTTGTTCTGTTTGGGTTTGGGGTGTATAAATTTTTCAGCGCACGGCACCCGAAGTGGGTCGGAATGCGTGTTAACTTCAAAGACTTAACGATCTGGTCCTTCCTGATGGCTTCCGCGCACGGCGCAGGCTTAATGTTGGTACCATTTCTGTTGCGAATGCCCACTGCTGAGGCTTCAGGACACATGCACCACGCATCGGCAGGCATGACGGATAACGCTGTAATGTTATTATCTGCAGTCGGGGTACATACCCTCAGTTTTTTTGTTGTGACTGGGATTGTGGCGGTTATCGTCTACGAGGTGGTAGGACTTGCCCTGCTTCGCAAGGCATGGTTTAATATGGATCTACTGTGGTCCATCGCTTTGATGATTGCGGGTGTGGTCACGCTTTTCTGGAAGCATTAAGAAACCTGTAGGGGAGGTTTCCGCCGTCGACTTTCTCAGGAAGATCTCCTACCGCGGTAGGCGAGGTTTCCTAACCTCGCCGGTCTTCCGTATGGCATAATTGTTTTGCTAAACGTTCATCTGCTCGGCAAGCAACTTAACCCCGTATCTCTCGTGCAATGCCCACAGATCGGCGAAGTCTGTATCTGTCAATGTATATCCAGAATGCGAGCGAACTTGGTAATCCACCGATAGACACCGCACTTCCCGTCCTCCGATAGAACCCACAGCACTCAACTCCGATTCAGTAATGACCCAATCAATATCGCCAGGACCGTAGATCGCGCCGCCTTCGGTAAGTTCGATGACATGGAAGTCGATCATCCCGTGCAATTGATGTCCCATCACGAAGTTTCGATCCTTACGGTCATCGGTATGGATATCAACAAAGCCTCGCGCCAGAAGTGCCTCGGTGAGGATTGCTGAATCCTCCCATGAGATGATAATGTCCAGATCTTGATGAGGTCGAGTGCATTCACCCAATAAGGCATCAACCCCCCAACCCCCATCAATCCAGACTTTGATACCGAGTTCATCAAACAGATCAAGAAACCAGTGAACCTTATCAGGGGTCATAGGACTTGCACATTCATGATTGGTGAGTACGTTGTCTATTTTCATCAGTAGATTCCGAATATTTGGTAGGAAGTGTTGTTAGGCAAGTGTTTCTAATGCCTTTTCAATTTCAGGCTGAAATACTTCTTTCAATTTCAACAGGTTCTCAATATGCCATTTCCTGATTTCTTCTAATTCGCTGTCCGGTGCTTCAATATCTCCTTCACGATACACTGCCAGCCATGATGCCTTTTGTTCTGCTGCCCGGTTCCATTCGATCGGAGTGTTGAAATTGGATTCAATATCCTCATTCCGTTTCTGTAATATATCAAAAAGGTCAAGTTTATCCACGCTAACATTGTCATAGATGTTTACGTATGCAAGAACTTTGCCCCCTTTTGCAAACTGAGCTCCATAGCCAATCCCTCCAATTCCTGATGCAAAAGTGTACCAATTTTGCGGTTGACCAGCCTTTGCGCCAGTAAACTTATGCTTTTCCCTAAGTTCATCAATAAGCCCTTGAAAATAATTTTTATACTTCTCCTGCTTCGGTGATAGGTTCGTTGAAGTTTCCTGTTTCTTGGACTTTTGCCATTCATTTGGAAAGACAACTAATTTGAAATCAAGAGCCGGATTTGAATCGCCTATCTGCAGAACTTCTGGCACAACAGCAAAAAACTGTGTCTCTGTATCCGTTTTCTGATTTAACCATTCCAGTGCTTGACGGTGTTCGTCCCTAACTGTCTCCGAGACCCATACTACGATTGAAGCATCAAAACCAGCAGCATAGGTGAGAAGTTTGCCCAGATGGTCATGATCGGTTTGCGTTAACTGGTTTTCAATTACGACTACTCTTGAACTTCCCAAATCTTGTGCCAAAAGATCTAAAGAGAAATCCCCGACAGAGGCTTCTCTGTCTACAACCTCAAGATCCATTTCCAATGCGTCTCCCAACTTCTGGATATTTGATTCCATCCATGGTGTGAAGTCGCTTGCTTCATTTTTCCATTTTTCACGCAACGGAATTCGTTTCAATTCGCTAAACTTAAACATTCAGTAACTTTCCTTTCTGAATATCTTCACGTCGTTGATTCGATCCTTTGGAGGCGTTCAGCCAACCACAGATTGACTAAGGTTTCCGGTAAAACGCCCTGCTCTCGCGCGTGTCTTTCAATCTTTTCATAGATCTCTGGCGTGAGTGTCACATGACCCTTCCGCTGCATCCGCACCTCAAAATCGACCTCATGCGTTTCATCCCAATGGTCGGCCAAACTATGCATATCCCAGAAATCAGCTATCTCTTCTAATGTTCTCGCTTTGGATATACTGGTAACCTGTTTATCTTTATTTTCTCTCATACCTTTTTCTCTCCTTTTGATCCATATCGCGGGCACTCAAAATAAGTGCCAGATTATCCGGTTTCTGAATAAAGAATACAATCAAATAGCGTCCAGCATCTGTCCGTCCAGCGGCAGAATATACATCTTCCCCTTTTCTATATCCCGATTCAACAAAACGGTATTTCGGACGATTGAAAAATATTTCTTCAACTTCCTTTTGTGTAATATGATGTTTGACGAAAAGTTTAACCAAAATGTCAGGAAGCCAGATGCAATCCTCAATATACATGACAAAAAAGATTTTTCCCCTTATGGATTATATGAAATCTCTCGTTAAAGAACCTTCAACGCCGCTTCGTATGTGTCTCTAACGAGATCTTGGACATCCGCCCGTAGTTTCTGCCAACTTCGCTGTAGTTTTTCCTTAACCCACGTTTTTCCTTCATCAATTCCCATTCCATGATGAATGTATGCTAAATATAAAAGCGAAGGTGCTTGTTCAATATGAGACATAGCATCGGCATTCGCGAGACATGCACCTTCCGCGCGCCGATGTTCAAATGTTATACTTGCTCGGTGTGTCGCAATGGCATCCTTGACAGCTTCCGTTTTCTCTTTTGGATAGCCGAAACGTTTGAGCAGCTTCTCCGCTTCAA
Organism: uncultured bacterium; assembly: GCA_964523645.1. Lineage (GTDB taxonomy): Bacteria > Poribacteria > WGA-4E > WGA-4E > WGA-3G > WGA-3G. The sequence goes on from CAZGAW010000059.1 coordinate 13,374, forward strand.
TCGGGCTATGAATGTGATGGTCGGCATAGAGTGCCTTGTCCTTGATACTGGCGTAGTCGTGAAGTAACGCCGCAAACTCCACAATTTCAGGATCGGCATCAAAACGTGGGGCGAGTCGTTTTGCGTTTTGAACGACTTGTAGGATGTGGTGGGTCCAAATATCGTAGCCGAAGATGTTCGTATCAGCAGCACAAGCCTGTTCAACAATCTGTTCAATTTTGTTTTTCACGGTTTCAGTCACGGGTAATCCTCTCTTAAATCACGCGCAGATCAACATCAGTATCAACGGCATTAAGAATACCACAAGACTGAAGTCTGAACAACTAAAAATTGGATTACATAACGTCAAAACTTTGGCTATTCCAAAACGAAAAATTTGCTTTTTTTTCCTATGTATGCTATAATTTCTTCCGTTTACACAAGACTTTAATATGCTTTCTCAATATGGGCTTGAAAGCAACGCCCTTGAATCAAAACGATCAAGCTGCACTGAAAGGGGAGAACCTTAATTTGATAAACTTATATGGAGCAACGTATGACAGAATGCAACTGCTGCGCCACGTCGGAGATGTGTCGCAAATTGCCCGTGCCAAAATGTACCAACTAACGGATGGCAATGAAAAGGGCGTTGACGCTATCGACTTCCAAACGGGTAGCGGTCTTAATTTCACCGTGCTGCCCAGCCGCGGTTTGGATATCTCTTATGCAGAATATCAAGGCATTCCGCTCTGTTGGCGTTCGAGTACAGGCGATGTCAGTCCTGCGTATTATGAACCCGATGGGCTCGGTTGGTTACGGGGTTTTTACGGTGGCTTATTGACCACCTGCGGTATGCGGCAAGTCGGTGTACCCAATGAAGATGACGATGAGGCATTAGGTCTTCACGGCAGAGTCTCGCATATCCCCGCCAAAAACGTTTGGGTCGATAGTCGATGGGAAGGACAACGCTATATGCTATGGGCGCAAGGAAAGGTTAAAGAAACCGCTGCCTTGGGTGAAAATCTCTCTCGCACCCGTAGAATCTGGACCGAGTTAGGTTCGCGTACGTTGCACGTTGAGGATATTGTCGAAAACTTGGGATACCAGGATTCACCACACATGTACCTCTTCCATATCAATGTTGGATTCCCAATCTTGACCCAAGACAGCGAACTGATTGCCCCCTCCTCACAAGTCACGCCACGCGACGAAGAAGCTGCCGCGCACTTGAACAATTATAATCTCTGTGAACCGCCAACCGTTGATTTCCAAGAACAGGCTTTCTATCATGAAATGGAACCAGATGTTGATAATCACATCCATGTTGCGCTTGTAAATCGTAATTTTAACAAGGGACAAGGTATCGGTGTATCGGTACGCTATCACAAAACCCAATTTCCAAACTTCGTTCAGTGGAAAATGTGCGGCGAAGGCACCTATGTCTTTGGTTTGGAACCATCAAATTGTGGCGTAGAAGGTAGGGCAAAGGAACGTGAACGTGGTACCCTACAATATATTGAACCCGGCGGTCGCAGGCACTATGAAGTCGAAATTGGTGTATTGACTTCCAATGAAGAAATTGATGCCCTTCAAGAAAAAATTTCAAAAACCCAAAATTAATACCATAATCTGGTGAGGATATGCCGATAGGTTGTCCCACGCCTTAGGAGAAAATAATAATGAAAAAACGTTTGTGTTTGCCGCTTATCGCATTAGCAATCCTCACAACGTTCATATTCGTGAGTTGCGGTGCGAAGGAGACACCTCCAGTTCCGATCGCCACTGAACCACCCGCGGCACAACAAGAATCAACGGAAAAGCATGAAGAATCAGATGTCGTAGCACCCGAGGCTGATGAACACAGTGAAACAGAAGCACGCGTGGCTGAAGAGGAAGTCCATTCTGAAGCGAAGCCTGAAGAGGTAATGCCAATGGTGGAGATCCCGGGCAGCAGTGTGCTACATCTGATACCCGCACAAACAGCAGGTATTATTTATTGTCCGAGTTTAGCAGAACTGAACGATCGGGTTAACATGTTGGCAACGGACTTGATGCCGACCGCTGAAAATCCGGAATTAATCGCCGCAATTTTAGCAGATACCTTTGGCGCTGGCTTTGAAGATCTTTCTGAATTGGAACAAATCGGACTGGATTTGAACCAAGATTTTGCAATCTTCATGACCGCCTTGAACCCACCTGACCTTTCCGCAACCGTGCATTTAACAGACCCAGCAGCTATGAAACAGGTGATTGATGCTGAAAGCGAAGGAAGTGCCCCTATAGAATATAACGGCGTAAGTTATTGGAACGCCGCTGGCGGCGGTGGTAGTTTCGCTATCATAGATGACATCCTCGTTTTTTCTCGATCCGCTGAAGTCTGTGAAAGTGTCATTGATACTTATAAGAAAACAAAACCCGCTGTCACAACCAATCCGGATTATGGAAAATTCCTCGCTGATATCGCAGCAGGCACTGCACAACTCGCTGTTCATTTTGACCTTGAGTCGGTCGTGCCAGCCTTGAGTATGGCACTTAAGGGTGAATCGGAATCAATGCAAGATAGTCTTGAAAGTGATCCTGCAGCTATGGTAGCCGCACCCTTCTTTGAAAGTATATTCGGTGGCGTGATAGATCTGCTTGAGCAGGTGAAATCTCTCAGCGCGTCGCTTGAAGTGGACGGAACTGATGTGAAACTCTCACCATTTCTTGGGTTCAAGAGCAATAGCGGAATACAAATGTCATTAAAAGAAATGGCACCGAACGAGTTGACCTTCCTTGGCGAACTCCCAAGTCCAGCATTTATGAATGGTGCTTTTCAGGGGAAACCGGAGTTGATGATTGAGATGAACATGTTCTGGTTGAAACTGTTTTCTCAGAAGGCTAACCCTGAACAAGCTGAGGCACTTGCGTCGCTTACTGAACGAACGAAAAGTTTTTATGAAGCCCTTGGCGAAGAATGGACTTTCTCTGCCAACTTTAGGGATAGCATTATTCCAGATTATTTAATTGTCTATGGATTGAATGATGAACAAAAGGCAAAGACTTATATGGAAGAAGAGTTGATTAAACAACTCCAAGATTCCATGGAAGTTGTGCAGAGTATGATGGGAGACGATGTTCCTAACTTTGACATGTACCGAGATGCACATCAGGGCGAACCCACAGTGCATAACGGTGTTGAGATCAAGAGTTATATCTTTCCTAATTTCGGTGTTGCTTTCGGAGAAATGCCCTCTGAAGTCGCTGCGTTGATGCCAAATGAATTGCGCTGGTACTATGCTTTTACCGATGGTTATTTGCTTATGGCAATTGGTAGTCAGGAATTGGTGAAAGCGGCTTTGGATAATAAAGCCGGTGTCAGTACTATCCCCACTTTCTCTGAAGAACAGAGTTATGAAAAACTGGTCACGGCCTTGGGCTTGGAGAGTAACCTATTTTTTGCCATTTCTCCAATCACCTTGGCTAAAAGCCTTTTACCGATTATCGCTAAGGTGTCCGATCCGAATGCTGCTGCGGGGATGCAGATGATGTCCGGAATGTTTATGAACATGCCAGAAAATTACAGCATCGGTTTATCTGCCAAAGCCCAAGAGAACGGAATCGGCGCAACGCTGCTCCTCACGCTCGGGGACTTTAAGCAACTTCTACAAATGGTTGCCATGATGCAAGGTATGGGACAGATGCAATAGGTATGTCAACTCGCCTACAATTCGATTGTAGGCGAGTTTTTTATTCTCCAGGACTTACGCAAAATCACAGAATTCCACTACTTCCCACGCGATTAATATTGATATAAAGCCAATAATAATCAGGATTTATGTGCCAGTTAGATTTTTAACCCCACCATAGGTGTCAATTTTAGAAAAATAGCATTGTAGGTTCGGTAGAACGGTGAAAAAATAGAAATACTTGATGAATACACGCCCCTCATGGTATCAAAACGCGATGCCACTCCAAGACCATAATAACATGGGGGTCCAAACGTTGAGATGTATCTGAGGTGTCGGTATCAACTTTCTCGGTTCCGCTCTATCCAACCTATTCTGGATTTACTATAAAAGTTTGACAAAAAAATAAAATTAACCTATTATAACTATACTAAAGTTTGGACAGGATTATTGATTTAACTAACTGAGACAGGATTACTTAACTGAGGAGGAAAGCTTAGTGCCTAAATGTAGAAGGCACTTAACTTTATTAATTGTATGAAAAACAGAAAATATCAATCCGTTTTCGGCATCAGCATTGCGCTTTTGCTAATCATTCCTTCACTTGTTATTGCTGATACAACCGAAGAGGCAACCGAAACCGTTGAAGCACCGAAGAAGAGTCCAATTAAAGTCGGCGGAGCAATGCGTGTCAACTACGCCTACGGTGCTTATGGTAGTGAGGAGAACCCGCATCCTCGAGGCGAAAAAATCGGGGATGTCGACCTTGAGATATTCCGCCTCAACGCTGACCTGGACTATAACAACATCATCGGTAGACTTGAGTACCGGTGGTATGATGGCTACAGTATGATACACACCGGATGGCTGGGGTATCAACTCAGTGATTCCAGTACAGTGAAAGCGGGGGTTGTGCGGGTGCCCTTCGGTCCGACCGCCTACGGCATTTCTACAAGTTGGTTTTTTGATCAACACTTTTATGTTGGACTCGCCGATGATATGGATTTAGGGATCGTCTATAACAACACGTTTGATAAACTCACGGTCGATGTAGGCTATTTCCTGATGCCCGAACCCCAACTGGTCCAGTATGGCAGTTTGGCGAGTTCGCGATACAGCTATGACATTGTCAGATGGGAAGAAGAAGCCGATGCAAAAGGGACTGTTGAGTGGGGTGCAGGTGAAAACGGATATGACGAGCAACACCAATTTAACGTTCGTGCGATCTACGCCCTTGAGAACATCGCGGATGTCGGTGTGTCGGCACAATTTGGACTGCTGAAGGGAACAAATGTCGGGAATGATGAGAGTGGTAGCCACTACGCGTTTTCCGGACACATGAAGAACACTGTTGCAGATTTCACGCTCTATTCACAATTCACCTATTACGCACACAATATCGCTGAGAAGACCCCTTGGAGCACCGGAGACCTCATTCCGATGGGGGCTTACGACTTTGCATGGCCCATCGCGTCTACAGGATTAATACCAGGACTCTCGCTGCGTTATGGCGGGATAGATACCTCCAGTATCTCATGGATTGACAGTCTTACGCCGTATGCGGAGTGGAGCACTATCCTCAAAACTGTAGATGACTACAACGCCAGCACACTCGTAACGCTCGGGGCAAGCTGGACAATCTTGGGCGCATTGTATGTTTATAGCGATTTTGCACTCTCCAACGGCAACTTCTTTGTCGGGAATGTAGATGATGACTACGGCAACATCCTGACAGGGGTGAATCACGTCGGTGCCAACGGAAATAACACCTGGCATTGGCGACTGAACTTCAACTTCGGTTATTATTTCTAATCGGTTCTCTGCTCTCGGCTTTCAACAACCCAAAGGAGAATTTTGAAAATGCACGAAGAAGGCAAACACCTCCAGAACGATACCAAGATATTTGGGCTAACACCCGTTTTTCTCATTTCCTCAATCGCCATCGTTATTTTTGTTATCGGGTCCCTCGTGTTCCGGGAAGGCGCAACAACCCTGTTTGGAGCGACCCGTAGCTGGCTTACCACGAATTTCGATTGGTGGTTCATGGACATCGTTAACCTCCTTGTCATATTCTGCCTCTTTCTGATTGTCTCTCCACTCGGTAAAGTTCGCCTCGGCGGACAGGATGCCGTTCCTGAATACTCTAACCTCACTTGGTTCGCTATGCTCTTTGCCTCCGGCATCGGTATCGGGCTCCTCTTCTTCGGAGTCTTGGAACCCGTCCAACACTTTATAAGTCCGCCCCTCGGGGGTGAAGCGAAAACCGATCCAGCCATCGGTATTGCAGCAACGACCTTTCACTGGGGCTTACACGGCTGGGCAGTCTACGGCATCGTCGGGCTTGCGCTGGCATTCTTCGCCTACAACCGAGGACTGCCGCTCACAATCCGATCGGCGTTCTATCCGCTTCTCGGTGATCGGATATGGGGATGGCCAGGACACGTCATCGATACACTCGCGGTCTTCGCCAGTTTGTTCGGGCTTGCAACCTCACTCGGCTTCGGTGCCCAGCAGGTCACCGCGGGGCTCAACTATCTCTTTGAGGTGCCCGCAACCAACACTACAATGGTCCTGCTCATTGTCGGGATAACCGGAATCGCGCTCGTCTCGGTGCTGACAGGGCTGAATGTGGGCATCAAACGTCTCAGCCAGTTCAACGTGATTCTCGCGTTTTTGCTGCTACTCTTTGTCCTCCTCGTCGGTCCGAAAATTGCTATACTTAAAGGTATTTTCACTGGACTGACCGCCTATATCTCTAAGATGAGGCCCCTCAGCAACTGGGTCGGCCGCACAGACACAGGGTTTCTCCACGGATGGACAACGTTCTATTGGGCGTGGTGGATCGCTTGGGCACCCTTCGTGGGCACCTTCATCGCCCGAATTTCAAAGGGACGGACGGTCCGCGAGTTTATCATCGGTGTCCTCCTGCTACCCACCCTGTTGTGTTTAATATGGTTTAGTGCCTTTGGCGGGACCGCCCTCGATCAGATCGCTGATGGCTACACAGGTGTGTCGGAAACTGTGGAAGCGTATAAGCCGGAACTCTCGTTGTTCAAAATGCTTGACGAACTGCCGATGACGACATTGATATCCTCCATAGCGATGCTATTGACAATCATCTTTTTCGTTACCTCATCTGACTCGGGATCCCTGGTCATTGATACCATCACAGCAGGCGGCAAGCTGGATGCCCCGGTATCTCACCGAGTCTTCTGGTGCACAGCTGAGGGTGCCGTTGCCATCGTGCTGTTACTTGGTGGGGGTCTGAGTTCGTTACAGGCTGCCTCCCTCGTGACAGGCTTCCCCTTCGCAATTGTGCTCTTCGGAATGGCAGCGTGTGTCTGGATCGGGCTTCGTAACGAAGTGAACAAATCGTAATAGCGATTGAATACGTTGAAAAAAGGACCTCAACAATTTTCGGATCACAGATGACGCTATCGTTTCTTTGGTGTTGAGGTAAAAGTCTGGCGGATTGAAGGTTCCGCTCGCGCCATTCAATTTGATGTCGTTCAAGTTCCAACGACTGGAACCGGGGCGTGAGTCGAGACCCTCGACTCACGCCCCGAACCAGGAACGTCCTGAAACCGAACAACGTCAGATAAGATATTGGACAGGTTTGCGAGAGTACATAATAGAGAAAGACAGTTCCGTTAATTGTCCGTCTCCGGGCCCGCGGTACTACCTCCAATTGGCGATAGGGCAAACAGACGGAGGCAAACGTGAAAGAACTCCTGTTAGCGGATGCACATCAGTTATCGGTATCTCTATCTGAATACGAAGCCATCCGACAGCAAATAGAGCGTGCAGGATATAAAACCTTCACGCTGCGTGAATCAGACTTTGACGACCTCGTTTTCATGGAGGCAAATGACACAGTTTGGGCAAATAATCAGAAGTTGGTAGACCTCTTAACACCGAAAGGCAAGTCTCGCACACTGAAAGAGGTCGTAGACCGGATTCTGAAGGCATATCCGCATGAGAGTCCCATCCACGTCTTTAAGCAGCTCTCCGAGGACGAGCCGTCGTTTGAGGGATGTTTTCTTATCAGTGCGCGGTAAGATCCACGCTTGATGGAAGAATTGTTGATTCGATCCCTAGCGGCTTATGAGAAATCCACACATTCCCCGAAAAGCAGTTTTTACCTTGAAGATGGAAATCATCGAGCATTGGTGTATGCCATTTTCCTAAGGCTGTATGCAGAAGCGTATCAACCGGTCCGTGTCATTTTCAGCAAAGATTGGACGCACCTCTATCCATGGGCACAGTTGACTGCATGACGATGATAAATATGGGTAAACAAGTATAACTTGTTTCTATTCTGCCGAAGACCCCAGAAGCGGTGAGACACAGATTTCTCCTTTCTCTATGTCTCACCGCTGTTTTTTGAAGACAGTACCTTCAATTTGAGTGATAACAACATTTTTTAAATTTTTAACTTTTATATTTTTGCGGATGTCTGTATACTCTACCTAATCATCAACTTTTTCTATCACCTCAAAAAGTTTTCGGAATTACTTGGAGGATCCAAATTATGGATCCGATCCATCAGTTGTAGCTAACAAGATTACTAAGGCTATATCTGTTCCGAAACCCAAAACCCGTTATGCTATTGGCAAATTTGCCCAACCTATTCTATTGCTGCGAAGATACAAGCGACCTATTCTTCGATAAGATTATGCTAACAACCATTAAAAAAGGAGAATTTTAAAAATGCGTGAAGAAGGAGAACAACCGCAATACATGAAGGAAACGGAATATAAGAAGTTATTCGGTTTAGAGATTTACCTCACGCCTGTATTCGTTATTTCCAGCATTGCAATTGTCATTTTTATCATAGGTTCTCTCATTTTTCAAGAAAGTGCCACAAAACTCTTTGGGGATCTCAGGGTCTGGCTCACCACAAACCTCGACTGGTTGTTCATGATCACCACGAACCTCGTCTTTCTCTTTTGCCTGGTTGTGGCGTTCTCACCACTCGGCAAGGTCCGCCTCGGCGGGGCAGATGCGAAACCTGAATATTCCTACTTAACTTGGCTTGCTATGCTTTTTGCCGCAGGCGTAGGTATTGGGCTCCTCTTCTTTGGCGTGTCAGAACCGATTACCTATTTTCAGGGGGGTAGTTATTCGCCGCTGGGAATAGAAACGATTTACGATCCAGAGACGGTCTATAACACCGGAAATGTCCCCGACGCTGGGGATCCCAAAGTTCAAACGGCGGCTTCCTTGGGGATAGCGACGACAGTTTTCCACTGGGGTTTACAAGGATGGGCGATCTACGGTGTTGTTGGACTCGCCCTCGCCTTTTTCGCTTACAACCGAGGTCTGCCACTCCTTATCCGATCAGCGTTCTACCCGATATTCGGGGACCGGATATGGGGATGGCCCGGACACATCATTGACACCTTCGCTATATTCGCTGGCATTTTTGGACTCGCGACCTCGCTCGGTTTAGGCGTACAACAGGTGACCTCCGGGCTCAACCATTTATTTGGAATACCAGCGAACTCCGTCACCATGGTGCTCCTGATTGTCGTGATTACCGCCATCGCACTAATCTCGGTGATGACGGGTATTAATGTCGGTATCAAACGCCTCAGTCAGTTCAATATAATTCTCGCCTTTTTATTGCTGGCGGCTATTATCCTTCTCGGACCGACACTCTACATTTTCCGCAGTTTCTTCACTGGGATCGGCACCTATATCATGAAGATTGTGCCGCTCAGCAACTGGATCGGGCGCGAGGATACCGCCTTCTTCCACGATTGGACAACGTTTTACTGGGCATGGTGGATCGCTTGGGCACCGTTCATCGGTACCTTCATTGCTCGCATTTCAAAAGGACGCACGGTGCGCGAGTTTGTCATCTTCGTCCTTCTGCTACCTACCCTACTATGTCTCATCTGGTTTAGTGCCTTTGGTGGCACTGCCATCCACCAGTTCCTCGCCGGGGGGTACACGGGCGTAACCGAAAACGTTGAGACATATACTTACGAACTTGCACTCTTCAAAATGTTTGAAGGACTCCCGTGGACAATGTTGCTCTCCTGCGTCGCTATGACGTTAACAATCATCTTTTTCGTTACTTCGTCAGATTCAGGCTCTTTGATTATTGACATCATCGCAGCCGGCGGCAAAGTTGACGCACCGATACCGCAACGCGTCTTTTGGTGTACGGCGGAGGGCTTAGTCGCTATCGCACTTTTACTTGGCGGAGGACTAAAGGCATTACAAGCCGCTTCTCTCGCGACAGGCTTCCCCTTCGCGATTGTGTTATTAGGCATGGGCATCTGTGTCTGGATAGGACTTCGCAACGAAGTACGTCAATCTTAACAGGAATTGGCTGTCAGCAATCGGCAGTCAGAAAATGGTTATCGGTTCTCGGTGGTCGGTTAAGAGGTTTTGATTGAGCCAAACATTTCTTAACCCACCGCCGAAAGCCGAAAGCCGAAAGCCAATAAATATGAACACAACAGAACTTGAATTTGAAAAACCGTTCATTGAATTGGAACGTCATCTTGCCAAACTGAATGATTTTTCAGACACACATCCTGAATTAGATCTCACGAAGGGGATTACAGCACTAAAACAGAATGCGAATACCCTCGCGAAACAGACGTTCCAGAATTTAAGTCGTTGGGATAAAGTACGGTTAGCGCGGCATACACAACGCCCGCAAGCTTCGTTCTATATTAACGCACTTTTCGATGAACACATTGAACTCCGTAGCGATAAATTATACGGCGATGACCGAGCACTCGTTGGCGGTTTCGCGTGGTTCGACGGACAACCCCTCGTTTACCTTGCACAGCAGAAAGGCACGAATCTCGAAGAACGGCAGGAGATGAATTTCGGTTACACGCATCCCGAGGGCTATCGCAAAGCAAGACGTTTGATGCAATTAGCAAATAAATTCAACCGTCCTATCATCTGTTTTGTTGATACCCCAGGGGCGCACTTTGACCTCCGCTCCGAAGAATACGGACAAGCAATGGCAATCGCTGAAAATCTCGTAGAAATGATGATGCTGCGTGTTCCAATTCTTGTCGTTATTATCGGTGAAGGTGGGAGCGGTGGTGCTCTAGCTATCGCAGTCGGAAATCGCGTTTTGATGCAGGAGTACGCCGTCTATTGTGTTGCCCCACCCGAAGCCTGCAGTGGTATCGTGTGGAAAGATAAAGGTGAACACGCACCAGAGGCAACCGAAGGTTATAAACCTACCGCTCCAGATCTACTTAAGTTAGAGATCATTGACCAGGTTATTCGTGAACCGCTCGGTGGTGCTCACAGAGATGCGGAAGGGGCTGCACGCAACGTTAAACGCGCGGTTCGTAAGCACCTCATCGAACTAATGCAGATGACACCCGAACAACTCATCCAGCAAAGATATGAACGTTACCGACACATCGGACTTTATGGCGAAGATCCTGCCTGATGCATTGATGCGAACAATATGAAAATCCGAACAATTACCACAGGTATTCCGCTCCCTTTTTCGCCATATCAGCTGCAGCGTGCGGCAAAATTTAACGCCGCTTGTCAAGCTTATTTTGAGACGAACGGTTATGAAGTCCAGACAACGCGTGTCAGTTGCCAAATTTGGGATGAAACACGGGATGTAGATGCCATCCTTACGTTAGAATCCGACGCGCGGGCATTAGGAATTGAGTTCCTTAACTTAGGGACAATTCTACCGGGAAAAAGACACACCGAAACGCATATCGCTCGTGTTGCTGATGTAATTGTCGAAAGTGAAATAATTTTCGCGACCGTCACCCTTACAACGCCATCTGGACAGATAGCATCGGATATAACGGAAAACACTGCGAAGGTCATTCAGCAGATCGCGCATCGAACCGATGCAGGTTACGGAAATCTTCGCTTTGCAGCGTTGATGAATTGTCCGCCAAATACACCGTTTTTCCCCGCTGCGTTTTGGCACGACACCCGAACTAACTTTGGTATCGGGTGGCAGGCGGCGGACCTTGTGCAACACGCTTTCACAGATGCTCCCAATTTGGAAATTGGTTTACAAAATCTTAAGACCATCATGGAAGTAGAAGGCAAGAAGATTGTCGCGCTTGCAGAAACGTTTGCACAGGAGTGGGGCATAAGGTTTGTCGGTATAGATGTCTCACCCGCGCCGATGGGTGATGAAAGCATCGCTTATGCGATGGAACAGCAATTGCCGGGTCTGTTTGGTGAGCGCGGGACACTCACAGTTGCCGCTGGCTTGACCCGGACACTTCGGACACTCGACCTACCTTTATGTGGGTATTCAGGGTTAATGCTTCCCGTCCTCGAAGATGTCGGCCTGGGAAAACGTAGCGAAGCGAGGCACTTTAACCTCGACAGCCTTCTCCTCTATTCTACTGTCTGTGGGACGGGGTTGGATACAATTCCGATACCCGGGGACGCTTCAACATCCCAGATTGCCGCTATTCTGACGGATGTCGCTACGCTCTCCATACAGTTAAACAAACCGCTATCGGTACGCCTTTTCCCAGTTCCAGGATGCAACACCGACTGCATAACAGAATTCGATTCTCCCTATCTAACAAATACCATAGTGATGCAGATATAGCTGGAAAATTGCCGTTATGGATTGAGTCATTCAGTCTCCCTTAATTTCAATCTTCTTCCGATGGACTCTTTACTGACTGCTGATGGCTGATTGCTAACTGCCATTAAAACTTTTTCCCTTGCCAATTGTCACAACTTTCACCCACACACGCTCTCGCTGGCGAGGTTTCCTAACCTCGCCAATGTATAGATAATTGTTGACTTTACTATAAAACTTTTTCCCTTGCCAATTGTCACAACTTTTGATAAGATAATGTGAATGGAATTTGATGAGCGTTGTTTACCGAATTGATGTATATCGGAGGCAATCACAATGAACCGCTCAAAACCTTCTATTTTGCGCGATATGAACGGTAAGAAAGGATAACCATGAGCGACAGACCGCACGTTCTGCTAATCTCAACTGACCATTGGCCCAACTCACTCTTAGGTGTCAGCGGGCATCCCGCTATCCAAACACCGACACTGGATACACTCGCTCGCGCCGGTACCCGTTTCACACGTGGCTACAGCGAATGCCCAGTCTGTGTTCCGGCGCGAAAAACCTTGATGACCGGCGCAACAACGCGGACCCACAAAGACAGGGTTTTCAACGATCGAAAGGGCATAGACGGACTCCCAACAATCGCACAGACATTTCGCAACGCAGGATATCAGGCTTATGCCGTCGGTAAATTGCACGTCTATCCGCAACGGGATCGCATCGGATTTGACGATGTGTTACTCGGTGAGGAAGGCAGACTCCAATACGGTGCGATTGATGATTATGAACTTTACCTCGGTGACAGAGGCTATGCAGGTCAACAGTTCGCACACGGAATGTGTAACAACGATTATCTTAACCGCCCTTGGCATCTCCCTGAAGACTGCCACGTCACGAACTGGAGCACGCAGCAAATGGTGCGGATGATTAAACGTCGCGACCCAACGCGTCCGGGATTCTGGTACCTCTCCTATTGCCATCCACATCCACCTTTAGCACCGCTGCAGTGTTATATGGATATGTATCGTGATATTGACGTGGACATGCCCTATTGTGGCGAATGGGCGGAACAAACCGAGCAGCTACCGCTACCGCTAAAGTCGCGCCAGAAAAAGGAAGCACATTTTACAGAAGATCAGATTCGTTCGGCGCGCCAAGCGTTTTATGCACTCTGTACACATATCGACCATCAATTGCGTGTTGTTATCGGTACGCTACGGGAAGAGGGACTGTTGAACAACACCATTCTACTTTTCACGTCAGACCACGGCGACATGCTCGGGAATCATCGGATGTGGGCGAAACGGCTCTACTATGAAGATTCCGCCAACGTTCCCATGCTTCTCGTCGGTACAGCGGGTGATGAACGGGTGGGACATCATAGGGTAGATGACCGCCTCGTCGGCTGGCAGGATGTAATGCCGACACTCCTTCATCTCGCCGGAATTGACATTCCAGATACCGTAGATGGGATACCGATGGTAGGTGCCGAAAAACGTGAATGGTTGTATGGTGAATGTGGTGAAGGCGGCAGTGCAACCCGAATGATTCACGACGGACGTTTCAAGCTTATCTACTACGCCACCGGAAACTACCGCCAACTCTTCGACTTGGAAGAAGATCCGAGGGAATTGAACGACCTTGCTGATTCACCGACACATGCTGAGATACTTGAACGACTGACAGATCATCTAATCGGTGAACTCTACGGCAGTGATGAAGACTGGATACAAGAGGGTAAGCTTGTCGGTTTGCCTGACCGAGCGTATCGTCCGTCTCCTAACCGTGCCTTATCAGGTCAACGCGGACTTCACTGGCCCCCACAACCATCCACCGGACGTTGAAGAGTATCTCTAAAAGTAGGTGCGATTTCATGAAGTTTGAGTATTTAAATCGGTAATTCTGATTTTCCCCTTTACCCCCAGGCCCGGTAGGTGCGGTTTGATGAAGATTAATTTATTAATTCGGTAATTTCCTTTCCGCACGAAGCAAAGCGACCGCCGCCGCTGGCGAGGTTTGTAACCTCGCCAAATTACCGATTTATTTTTTTAGATTTATTTTTTTAAACTTCATCCAACCGCACCACTAAATCCACCGCATTCGTGCTATTTGCCCAATCCCGCATTCAAATAATTACACCAATATTTCCCATTTATAACCGTTGAATTTCTCCCTCAAATGTGCTATCATTTAACTGACAACTGATTACAGAGGCACAGTAGCATCGTAGGTTGGGTAGAACGGATAATACAAGGAGACCATCGCTTCAAGAATAACGCGTCCGCTACCCAAGCACCTACCCTCGCAAAGATATAGAGTGAAACCCAACAATCCCCGCTGACGCTTCCAAACATCTTGACTACTGACGACTGATTGCAGAGGCACAGTTAAAAAGAAGATAGGACATAACAGTTTACAACTTTTACCGACAACTCATAACGGATAACCAATATGGCAAAAAAGAAATCAGACACAAACACAAATAAAAACGGGGCAATGCTTGGTTTTGAAGCAACCTTATACCAAGCAGCCGATAAACTCCGCAATAACATGGATGCTGCGGAATACAAGCATGTCGTGTTAGGGTTGATCTTCCTCAAATACATCTCGGACGCTTTTGAGGAAAAATACAATTTTCTGCTCCAAGAATTTGCCAATCCGCAGAGTGAACTCTATATTAAAGAGGAATTCGAGCGTTTTGACTACGCAGAGGATAGAGATGAATACTTGGCAGAAAACATCTTTTACGTCCCCAAAGAAGCGCGCTGGTCCTATCTACAGGCAAATGCGAAACAACCAGAAATCGGCACCCTCATTGATAACGCCATGCTCGCAATTGAACAGGAAAATCCACGGCTCAAAGGTGTTCTGCCCAAAAACTACGCACGCCCAGGACTTGACAAGCAACGCCTCGGTGAACTCGTTGATCTCATCGGCACAATCGGTTTAGGTGAAGAAGAGAATCGCTCAAAGGACATACTGGGCAGAGTTTATGAATACTTCCTTTCACAATTCGCCAGTGCTGAAGGCAAAAGGGGCGGTCAGTTCTACACACCCCGCTGTGTTGTGCAGCTCCTCGTTGAGATGCTCGCACCCTATCAAGGACGGATTCTCGATCCGTGCTGCGGCTCAGGTGGCATGTTTGTCCAGAGCGAAGCCTTCGTCGAAGCACACGGCGGGCAGCACGACGACATCTCTATCTACGGGCAAGAATCCAACCCAACCACACGTCAATTGGCATTGATGAACCTCGCCATTCGCGGCATTGAGGCAAATCTCGGACAGGAACACGCCGACAGCTTTCACGACGATATGCACCCAAACCTGGAAGTCGATTACATCCTCGCCAATCCACCCTTCAACAGTAGCGACTGGGGCGGTAACCGGTTACGTGAAGATAAACGTTGGGTCTACGGCACCCCACCTGCCGGCAATGCTAACTTCGCTTGGGTACAACACTTTATCTATCACCTTGCACCGAACGGCATCGCTGGATTTGTGTTGGCGAACGGATCCATGAGTAGCAATACCGCAACCGAAGGCGAAATCCGCAAAAATATTGTTGCAGCGGATTTAGTAGACTGCATGGTAGCGTTACCCGGACAACTGTTCTATTCCACATCCATTCCTGTCTGTCTCTGGTTTCTCACAAGAAACAAGGAAAGTCGCCTATTTCGGAAACGTACTGGCGAAACGCTATTCATAGACGCTCGCAGGTTAGGAAAGATGATTGACCGCGTACATCGCGAGCTAACGCATTCCGAAATGACGCGAATTGCGGAAACCTATCACGCATGGCGCGGCGATGAAGGTGCCGGTGAATATGCCGATGTGCCGGGTTTCTGCAAAAACGTTACGCTTACTGAAATTCAAGAACACGGGAATGTCCTAACGCCAGGCCGTTATGTCGGGGCAGCAGCGGAACAAGACGAGGACGAAGAACCTTTCGCAGAAACAATAGCACACTTGACCAAGACATTAACCGAGCAAATGACAGAAGCGAGACGGTTAGATGATGCTATCGCGAAAAATTTGCAAATGCTCGGTTTTGGAGATGAGTCATGAGTTTCAGTGATGCAGAAATCAAACGCCAAATGAACTTCCTCTGGTTTGATAAACAGCCAGTTCCGGGGACAGGGTTTCGCTCATTGGACGAATCGCTTTGGAAACCGTTGCTGAGTACCGAAGGTGCCGCTGCTCCCGAGTTGGCACTGGAGAAGATGGGGTTTCTGACCAACGACGAAAATGAGACGATGCGCGCGACAGTCGCAGGCGTTCTCTTGTGCAGCCGTTCACCCGAAGAATGGCTCCCTAACGCCTGCATCTCCGCAACCTGTTACCGGGGCACAGATCGCGCTTCCGGACAGATAGATACCCAAATCATTACCGGTCCCCTGAATCGACAAATTGCTGAAGCAATTACCTTTGCCGTGCGTAACATGCGCGTCGGCGCATACAAGAACCCGGCCCGTACCGATCTGCCGCAATATAGCGAAAAGGCTCTATTTGAGGCGATTGTTAACGCAGTTGTCCACCGAGACTACGCGATTCACGGCAGCCGAATCCGAATTTCAATGTTCTCTGATCGTATTGAAATCATCTCCCCCGGCAGTTTACCTAACAATCTCACGATTGACAGCATGGATGTCCGTCAGTCAACGCGGAACGAGGCACTCACTTCGGCGATCGGACGGATGCCCGTTGGAGATATCCGAGGTTCGGGCGAAAGACAATTCTTCATGGAACGCCGGGGGGACGGCGTGCCAATCATCTTTCGCGAAACAGAGGCTTTGAGCGGAAAACTCCCGGCGTATAACCTTATCGACGCTTCAGAGCTTGTCCTCACAATCCCCGCTGCCGATACAGTTCTTACACCGGCAACCGCCGGTATTCTTGCTCACTATGGGGGTAATCCGCTGCCTGGCGTTGAATTATTAGTGTTATTTCCGAATAAGACATGGAAACACGCAACCACCGATGAGATGGGTGAAGCGCAATTCGATCTGCACGCGACCCACTTCCCGATGACTGTATATGCGGCAGCTCCCGGGTTTGCAGCACACCTTGAACACGATTGGGTGCCAGCACACGGAGGACTTGACATTAAAATGCAGGGTCTCCCAGATGGTGGATCGGTAATCTTTCCAGAGGCGACAGGCAACATTCCGGGCTTGTCCGGGCGTTTGAATCCGAAACGCGACACACATGACCGAACTTATCTCTATGCGTCTAACATAGCCATTAACGAAGGACAACAGCAGCCCGTTACTTTCACTCCGGGAGAAGATTTACGCCTAACGGATGCCAATGGAAAAGAGTTGGTGATACGCATCGTTGCTATCATCGGTAGAACCGTATTAATAGAGTATCAACCTTATACCGAAGGAGACAAAAAATGACAGTAAAAGAATTAATGGAATTTCTCGAAAAATATCCCGACGATTTACGAGTTGTTGTCAACGGCTATGAAGACGGCTATGACGACATTTCGCCAGAAAGAATTTCCACCACAAAAATAGAATTAGATGTCGGAAAGCATGACTGGGAAGGCCAACACGGTGGTGCACTCTATGCGGATGATGCATCGATTGATGATCCCAAAATTGTAGATGCTTTGGTTTTCCATCGTGCTCCGTATTATTAAAGCGGAAAACTCAAAGAAGAATAGGACTTACGCAGTCTGCTCATTTGTAGCACAAACTTTCCAGTTTGTGGCAGAAGAACATATATTTTTTCGAGAGTTCCCATCTCACAGGCTGGGCTACGGAAACTACAAGTGCGTAAGTCCTGAAGAATACAAGAGACGGAACCTATAGCAAAATGTTACACTTGCCAGCAAATTATTTTTTTCAACACAGAATTGCAACCGAGAAATACCCCAGAGACCCACGTCTCCATTGGGTTCTGAACCGAAAATCGACACAAAAATGTCAATTTAAAAATGTTATAAAAACGTAACATTTTAAGGTAAAATTACCATGAAAGGATAAGTTTCCCTGAAAATTGTCCGAAGCTTAGCATAAATAGATGGCAACTTGCGTTAAGGTAAATAAAAAATTA
>CAZGAW010000060.1:0-15203 GCA_964523645.1 uncultured bacterium
CGGGTGACGTTTTAGAGGTCAACAAAAAATTCGAGGTGAATTGGAATCTCGTCAGCACAATCGTTTATATCGTTGCGACCGGCGTCAGCATCATAGTGAACTTAACAAACTAAACGGTAGGTACGGTTTTCAACCGCATCAAATTATTCCTCTGTAGGAGCGAGCTGTGCTCGCGATGCTTTCTGACTTGCTACCTAACAAATGACAAACATTTGCGGCAGATTTTAAGCATTTCCTCACCCCAGCGGGGTGCTATTGCCTCGCAGTGAGAGTAGAAAATCGGTCATTGGAGCAGTTGCACCCCAGCGGGGTGCTATGTGAATAAAAAAGTGGTAAATTGGGTTATAATAATATGAGATGAATGTGCTGTCTTGAGTCCCGTAGGGACGGCATCTGTGTAGAAACTATGCCAAACTAAGGAGCAAGCCCCAGCGGGGCGACATTTGTAAAGATGTTGCTACCAAATATTGTGACAAGTTCCTAAATTGATACCTACGGTGCAATTTCAAACCACAGTGAATATAATAAGTCCGTGTAGGAGGAAACTCCGATTCCCGACTTTTATAGTAGAATCCGAAACATGTTTACGGTTCGTCAGAAAACAAAACCCATACCACCTCTGGCGAAGATTGTATCCTCGTCCTTGTGTTAGTGTATAAATAATTACGGGTTTTACTATAACTGAAAATTGATAACTGATAACTAATCATAGGATCAATCTCCAAATCGTGACGCATTTGGCAAATTATGCTGCAGGAAAGGAAAAGTTAAATATGGATAACACATCTAATTCTTCTGAGTTTACTTTGGGTCAAATTGTTTTTTTGAAAGCGGACCCTTCTACTCGAGGGGCGGTTGTTGCAGTTCTGCCGGGTACTCCTGAAAACCGAATTAACGTTTTTGTTGATGGAAACGTTCATACCTTTTATCCATCTCAGTTGCAACTTGAGGTTCAAGATGACTCTCGCGTCTTTTCATGTGATGACTTTCATGCCTACCTAACGGCACTCCAAATCCGGTACCCCGGTTTATCAACCTTATATTCGCTTAATGCAGCGCGGGTTGACTTTATCCCCTATCAATACCGCCCCGTTCTGAAATTCATCAAAGCAGATTTACCTCGATTGCTTATCGCCGATAGCGTTGGTGTGGGAAAAACCATTGAAGCCGGGTTGATTCTACGCGAGTTACAGGCGCGTAGCGATGTTGAATCTGTTCTTATTATATGCCCGCGTCCATTGGTGGCTGAACAAAAGTGGCAGCGGGAGATGAAAAGATTTGACGAAAATTTTACACATTTGGATGGCAAAACCTTGAGATACTGCATCAGAGAGATGCATCTGGATGGGGAATGGCCCGAACAATACCAGAAGGTAATTCTTCCCTATTCATTGTTGGATAAGACACTTCTTCTCGGCCCCGAC
Source organism: uncultured bacterium (assembly GCA_964523645.1). Taxonomy (GTDB): domain Bacteria; phylum Poribacteria; class WGA-4E; order WGA-4E; family WGA-3G; genus WGA-3G. The sequence continues at coordinate 1,425 of CAZGAW010000060.1, forward strand.
GGAAATCGCAAAAAAAGAGGTAGGCAGGGACTTTTGGACCTCGACCCGCCACCCCACTTCGATCTTGTCATTGTAGACGAGGCGCACCATATCCGAAATCAGAACACCGCTAATCACGAAGCCGTACGGTTTTTCTGTGAAAATGCGGAGGCAGCGATATTTCTTACAGCAACCCCTATTCAACTTGGCAGCCACGATCTGTTTGTCCTGCTTAATGTTCTCCGCCCGGATCTAATTCTAGATGAGGAAAGTTTTAACCACATGGCGGAGCCGAACCTTTTCATTAATCGAGCGGTTGACGCTGCACGGGCACAAGAAAGCAGCTGGAAACAGACCGCAAAGGAAGCTTTTGACCAAGCAGGTGAAACCCCTTGGGGACAAGTGATTCTCGAAAATAATCCCGGATTCAAACAAGTTAAAAATCAACTTGCTAGGGGCAGTATTACTCCTGAAGATCGCGTCCAACTCATCACCGATATGGAGGCACTCCACACATTTTCAGGGATAATCAATAGAACTCGCCGTCGTGATATTGGAGAGTTCACCATCCGCCGCCCGCAGACCGTGGAGGTTGAACTGACAACAGACCAAGAGGAACTTCATGAAGCACTGCTTGAAACACAGAGGGAGATATTCCGCATGCTGCATGGGGATCGGAGCGTTAACTTCATGATAACAACGCTCCGCCGCCAATTGGCGAGTTGCCTGCATGGACTCGAACCGTTCCTTGAGGATATATTAACCCGCCGCCTTGGCGAACTTGAGTGGACAGAGGCTGATGCTATTGATGCGATGCCTTCGGAGGAACTTCCCTCGCAAATTCGAGAGAAAATCCAAACACTTCTTGAAAAAGCGAAAACGCTTGATCCAGAGGATTTGAAGTTAGAGGCACTCCAAAAAGTTGTCCGCAGTCGGCAACGCCATCGCAACAACAAAATCATGATTTTTAGCAGTTTTCGCCATACACTTTCTTATCTTTACAAACATCTCGCAGCGGAAGGTTTTCGCGTTGGTCTAATACACGGCGATATCCCAGACGAAGAACGTTTGAAACTCCGAGAACGATTTGAGAAACCAAAAACCGAGCACGATAGCCTTGATCTCATGCTTTTTTCGGAAGTCGGGTGTGAAGGATTGGACTACCAGTTTTGCGACTGTATCGTCAACTATGATCTACCGTGGAACCCGATGAAGGTTGAGCAACGTATTGGTCGAATTGACAGGAAGGGACAAAAGAGCGAAAGCGTTACCATTGTCAACCTGATTACACCTGGCACTGTTGATGCCGATATCTATGAGAGGTGCTTACTTCGCATTGGGGTGTTTGAAAGCGCATTAGGTGGAAGTGAAGAAATTCTTGGTGAAATTACAACCGAGCTGCGGGATATTGCTGAAAATTACGAATTAACCCAAGAAGAACGAAGAGTCAAGTTGCAACAATTGGCAGACAACAAGATTCTACTAGTACAGGAACAAGAGAAACTTGAAGCACAACAATTGGACCTGTTCGGACTCCGTTTTCCTGAAGATAGAATGGAAAAAGAGGTTGAAGATGCTTCCAGTTTCTGGCTTTCTCCAGCATCAATACAACGGCTCGTTACACGCTATCTTCTGCAGAAAACAGGGACGGAGCAGGAGTTCATCCTTGGTGAAAAACCCCTTAAAACCCTTAGGCTTTCTGAGGGAATGCGGAGTGCCTTATTGGAGGATTTTCAGCAATTCTCTCGAGAAAGGACCCGAGTCTATCGCGATTGGGAAAAATGGTTAAAGGGGTCGGACCCGCATTTATCCATAACCTTTGAAGCTGACTGTGCCACAGGGAACCCCGACGCTGTATTTATTATGCCAACGCACCCTTTAGTAAAGCAGGCAGCAGCCACATTAAATACGGAGCAAGAGGTCATTACAACACTAAAGGTTAGCACGAATAAAATTCCTCCGGGACGTTATGAATTTGCCATTTACCAATGGCGGTTTCTTGGCATTAGGGAACATTTAGTCCTTAAACCAATTGCTTTATCAGAGGCGTTGGTCCCGCATCTCAACAACTTACTTGAAAAAGTAGAAGATAGTGATACGCAGGACAGTCAGGTACCCATTCAGAAAGAAGCGTTAGAAAAAACGCATCAGCCTCTATGGGTTGAAGCGCGTGATAAACATCGGGCACGCACGCAGGCGTTGGCGAATCACCGTAGAGAGAGTCTATCGGCAAGTCATGAAAAACGCGTAACACTGCTTGAAGATAGGATTGCCAAAGCGACTGATCCAAACATTCAACGCATGCGACGCAGCGAACTTGCCAACGCTGAGGCCGATTACCGACGGCGTATCCAAGAGTTCGACGAGGCACTGGCGAAAGCAGATATTACAGCAGAACCCGTGGCTTATGGGGTTTTGGAAGTATCTGCTGATGCCGTTTTCAATGCATAGTTATGTAAAAGCAGTTAGGAAATTTACTTGAAAGGATTACATAATGAACCATGATTGGAACGCTGATTTATTACTAACACAACATTTTGATACACCTATCCGTTTTTACCTGCCTGAACGTAGTGTTGACTTATCGAATATCAAAACTGATATTCATAATAATCTACGTGGCATTGATAAAGAGGGTAAGCGTCACCTTATACATAAAGATGATATTTTGTTTGCTTTTCCCGTTGATAAAATGCCCTATGTGAAACCGCATATCCAAAGATGGAACGCTGATGTAAGGGCGCGCAAACTCAAACAACAAAGTACTGGAGGTAACCCTTTCTGTGTTGATGATAGTAAACTCACAGCAGTCATCAATAAAAATATAGTACTTATCACACGCGGAGGCCATGTGATTCGAGGTGAGTTACAAGCTTTTGATAAACTTCACTTGTTCATGCGGGTTGGTAGCAAAGTAGTACTTGTGTACCGACAGGGGTTATTCGCTTTTAGAACAAAAGTCAATAACCTCCAAGTACTACACAAAAAGCGTAAAAAATGGGTTGAAGCCAACCGCGAAAATAATTTTGAAGACGGCATTAAGCAGTTGCTCACAGACTTGTATCCGGACAATGCTCACTTCATTTATGAACTCCTCCAAAATGCTGAGGATGCAGGTGCTTCAGAAGTTAAGTTCGTTTTGAAAGAGGATGGTGCAATATTTGAACATAACGGCAGTCGTATCTTTTCTTTAAAAGATGTTGATGCGATAACAAGTATCGGTTTTAGTACTAAAAGGGACGACCATACCAGTATTGGTAAGTTTGGCATCGGTTTCAAGGCGGTGTTTGCTTATACGGCTACGCCAGAGGTTGAATCAGGCGAATTCCATTTTCGTATCCGCGACATGGTTGTACCTGATACGGAAGGGTTGGCACCCGGGGGACTCGGTTGGGGGAAGACTCACTTTGTTTTTCCTTTTGACAATCCCAAAAAACCTCTGGAAAAAGCAAGAGCTGAAATAGAAAAGAATCTCCGAGAGCTAAACGAGAACACGTTGCTGTTTCTGAACAATATTCGCAAAATAGAGTATCGACTGCCTGATTCAACAACAGGTTCGTTGGAACGGAAAGAGGGTGAGGATAATAGAGATCGAATAGAGATTTCTGTGGTGCGCCCAGAAAATTCTATACCAAATTCTATACACTATCTCCGGTTTACAAAGGACGTTGACGTTCAAGACGAAGATAGCCGATTTAAGCGGTGCCGAATTGCTGTTGCCTTTGGCATGGACGATAACCGAAAAATCAAGCCTATGAACCAAGGGCAGGTCTCTATCTATTTTCCTGCCGTAAAGGAGACATCCAAACTCAGGTTCCACCTACATGCTCCTTTTGCTTCAACCATTGCGCGTGACAGCGTTCGGGAGTGCCGTGCCAACGATGAATTGCGTGATCACCTTGCTGAGTTAATAGCGGAGTCGATGCATACTATCCGCGATCAAGGTTTGTTAGACGTAGAATTTCTAGCGGCTCTGCCTAACAGCAGAGATAACCTACTACCATTTTATCTTCCTATCCAGGAACGGTTGGTTGAGGAATTCAATAAGGAAAAACTAACACCTATGAAGCGAAGACGGAGTGAGCATGCTGCTGCATCTAATTGTTATCGCGGTTCTAGTACATTATCTGATCTGATTAAAGATGAAGATTTGGCAACGCTTCTTGAAAAGGATCGCTCTCAACTATTATGGATCGCCAACCCTCGGCAAATCAATCAGGCAGAAGACAGTTTTTTATCCATGCTTGATATTTCCCGATGGACTACTGACGCTTTGATAGAGGAATTGGATACCAATGAAAAGATAGCAGAATGGCTGAACGGTAAATCAGACGAGTGGCATCAGCAACTATATGCTTTCCTTGATGAAGATGCTTACCTTTGTTCTGATCTTCATATTATTAGGTGTCAAGATGGTGTTCACCGAAGTGGCAGCGAGTGTCACTTCTCCGGTAATGACGTAGAGATGGGATCTCAAGACGAGGCGTTTCATTATGTTGCCAAAGGAGTCTATTCATCTGGAAAAAACAAGAATCAGCAGAAGAAAGCACGTAATTTCCTTGAAGAGGTCGGTATTTGTGAAGTTGACGAAGTCGAACGAATAAAAGCAATTTTGAGGCAACGATACGAAGATCCAGACACTATAATACCCCTTGAACTTCACGAGGAAGATATGAATAGATTCATTGCCCTTGTCGAAAAGGAACCTGATAAGGCAGTTTTGTTTAACGGATATAATATCTTCAATACTTCTGGAGGCAACTGGGCTACACCTCTTATTTACTTAGATTTACCGTATCTTAAGACGGGCCTAAATGTATATTATGAGGATGATGAATATTTGGAGTTTGTAGATGAAGAAAATGTTGATCCTTATTTCTCGTTGGATTATCAAAAATCCTGTCTAGATCCAGAAAAACTTGGTAAATTTGCAAAGGCATTGGGAGCAAGAACGCAACTAGAGGCTAAGAAGCAAATAATTCCTGAGAATCACCCTGAATGGATTACATATCTTGGGCAAGGATCAGGTAGGTGGACTGATACAGGAATTGATGAGGATTATAGAATTCCCGAATTCCAAATTCTTCTTTGTAATCCTTCAATTGTTAAATCGAAATTATTTTGGCATACGATGTGTTCGCTCTCTGAGCGTTGCCTAAAGGCACGATTCCGTTGGAATCAGTCTAATGAACTTCGTGAGGCAAATTCCAGTCTTGTCCACGAATTGAGCAAGGCAAAATGGGTTCCCCAAGAAGATGGGGATTCTATTTCCTTTGTACGTCCCTGTGATGCCTTAAGAGACCACCTTCCTGGAGGTTTTCCCTATGATACAGGCCAAAAATGGCTTGAAGTGATTGAGTTCGGTAAGGCTGTAAAGCAACAGACAGCAGAGAACACCCTTAAAAAGATTGAACAGAACTTACGGAACCAGAGGGCTAAAGAGTGGGGTTTTGAGTCCGGAGATGCAGCTGAGAAGGCTGCGGAATTTTTTAAGGAGCAGGGAAAATCGCCAGATGAATTACTTAAAAAACTCCGCGTCCAAAAACGGCGTAAGGAATTGCTGATTATAGAGCTTGAGGATGCCGGGGAAAAAGAATATGAGACTCGGGCAAGAAGCATTAGATCGAGTCGTAGCAGAATTGACCCAAGAACTACTCTTAGAGCACTATATACGACGGAGGAAAACAGAATGCATTGTCAGATGTGTTCAAAGGAGATGCCTTTCAAAAAGCGGAATAGCAATGAAGATTACTTTGATGCAGTAGAGGCACTCGGAAAGGCTTACTTTTTCAAAGAGCATGAGGCACAATATCTGGCATTGTGTCCAGAATGCGCAGCGGAGTACACGGAATACGTGAAGAAAGACCCAAAAGCACGGGAAACTTTCCATGACGTACTGAAGAATTCGGATAGCCCCCAAATCCATGTGGAATCGAACGGACGAACGATACGTATTTGGTTTGAAGACAAGCATTGGCAGGATCTAAAAACAGTTTTATATTATTACGAGAATGTATACGACCCTGATGATGCTGACTAATCCCTTCCAAAAACATTTTTGTAGGAGTAACTGTTGAGAATAAAAAACGCTTCTTGGAGGTTATAGGGCGAGGATACAATCCTCGCCAGCGGGGGTGTAGTGCTTTGTTTATTGAACATTTGTTCAGATATCTTTCGATTTTACTATAAAGTGGAAAGTGATAGAAAACCGTTCTGGCATGTGCAAAATCTGTTAGTAGCAACTTGCGTTAGTATAATGGAAAAAACGCTTAAAATCCGCGTCATCCGTGTCATCCGCGATAATCCGCGATTCAGACAAGAACCAATCGTACTCAAAAGAAACCATAATCCTGCAAATCCTAAAATCCTGTAAATCCTGATTCAGACAACCCACAACCCATAACCCACAACCCCTATGCTCAACATCAAACCCACACACAAACCCATCAAAACCTACTACGCCGAACTCGAAACCTACGAACGGCTCGGCGAACAGAACGAAGGTACTGTCCGCGCTGCATTCCAAAGCCTGCTGCAGCATTACTGCCACCAATCGAATCTCACGCTCCTCTGCGAAAAGACACACTACACACCAGAGAAAAGACGGGTAACCCCTGATGGCGAAGTTGTTGACACGTTCAAAATCCCCTACGGATACTGGGAAGCAAAAGACACACAGGACGATCTCTACGTCGAAGCGTCCAAGAAATTTGAGAGAGGGTATCCATCGAAAAATATTGTCATCCAATCCCCGACGCACGCGCTGCTTTATCAGCATGGTGAGCTACAGCTCGACTTAGACATCAGCGAACCGAGAAACCTCGTCCGTGTGCTACAAGGTTTCTTTGCCTATCAGGAAGAGAACATCGCTGCATGGCATACCGCCGTCTCGGAGTTCAGGGAGACGGTGCCGGAACTCGGCGAACAACTGGCAGCACTCATCGAAACCGAACGCCAAAACAACAGACAATTTCAGGTCGCATTCACGAATTTCCACAAACAGTGCCAAGCCTCCATCAACCCGAACCTCTCGGTCGCCGCGGTAGAGGAGATGCTCATCCAGCACCTGTTGACGGAACGCATCTTCCGCACGGTTTTCAACAACCGGGACTTCACACGTCGCAATATCATCGCCCGCGAAATCGAGAACGTCATTGACGCGCTCACCTCACAGACGTTCGACCGCAACCAATTCCTCCAAAGCTTAGACCCGTTCTACGTTGCGATTGAGCAGACCGCGGCGACCATCACCGACTTCTCACAGAAACAGGGGTTCCTCAACACCGTCTACGAGCAGTTTTTTCAAGGTTTCTCCGTTAAAGTCGCAGACACGCACGGCATCGTCTACACACCGCAACCGATCGTCGATTTCATGGTGAGAAGCGTCGAACATATCCTACAGACCGAATTCAACCGTTCGCTTGCCGATACGGGTGTGAACATCATCGATCCGTTCGTCGGCACCGGCAACTTCATCGTCCGCATCATGCAGGAACTGGATCCAATCTCGTTAGAGCGTAAATACACCGCAGACCCACCCGAACTCCAGTGCAACGAGGTGATGCTCCTGCCCTACTACATCGCCAGCCTCAACATTGAACATGAGTTTTACACAGCGACAAATCACTATGTGCCTTATGAAGGTTTGTGTCTCGTGGATACCTTCGAGCTTGCAGAGGAGCGCGAGCAGCTGCAGCTTTTCACACCCGACAACACCGCACGCGTCGAGAAACAGAAAGAGACACCGATGTTCGTCGTTATCGGTAATCCGCCTTACAATGTCGGACAGGTCAATGAGAACGACAACAACAAGAATCGGGAATATGAGACGATGGACGACTTGATTAAGGAAACGTATGCAAAAGATTCCAAAGCGACACTCAGGAGTCAGCTTTACGATCCGTATGTGAAGGCGATTCGGTGGGCATTGGACAGAATTGGAGAGGAAGGCGTTGTTGCGTTTGTGACCAATAACAGTTTTATTGAAGGCTTGGCGTTTGACGGCATGCGGAAACATCTCGCCGACGATTGCGACGCAATCTATATTTTGGACTTAGGTGGGAATGCGCGGAAGGGGTTGAAGGTCTCCGATGCAAATGTGTTCGGGATCCGCGTTGGTGTGAGCATCAATCTATTTGTGAAAAAGAAAGATAACACATCTGAATCTCCGCGTATCTTCTACTATCGCACTGATGACTTGTGGAACAGAGAACAGAAATTCGACTATATGACTGAACGCCAACATATAGGTGATATAGAGTGGCAACTCATTCAGCCAGACGATCGATATACATGGCTTACGAAAGGACTGCACGCCGAGTTTGATGCGTTTATTCCGATGGGAACCAAAGCAGCAAAAGCACAAAAAGGTGAAGCAAGCGATGTAATTTTCAAAACCTACAGCAGCGGTATAACAACGAATCGCGACGCGTGGGTTTACAATTTTAACCGAGATACACTCATTGAGAACATAAGCAGGATGATTGGAAATTATAACACGGAAGTGGCTCGGTGGGGACAACACATAGGTCGGGATGCTGATCTTGACGATTTTCTGGAGTCTGATGATACCATAATCAAATGGAGTTCGACCTTAAAACAGAAATTGCAAAGTGGACAACGTACGGAATTTTCAGAAGCAAAAATTCGGCAATCTCTCTATCGTCCGTTTGTGAAATCGCGTCTTTACTTTGATAGGATAATGAACGATAGGGTACTCGTGTTTCCATCTATTTTGCCTACGTTGGAAACAGAGTCAGAAAATAGAGTGATAATAGTCAGCGACCACGGTTTCCGGGCAGGTTTCAATACGTTAGTGGCAAATTTGATTCCTGACTCTCATATACTTGCGGCGCGCGACCGCTTTCAATGCTTTCCGTTCTACATCTACGACGAAGACGGCACGAACCGACGCGAGAACATCACCGATTGGGCATTGACAGAATTCCGCACACACTACCAAGACGATGCCATCACTAAATGGGACATCTTCCACTATACCTACGGACTCCTCCATCATCCCGACTATCGCGAGAAATACGAGGCGAACCTCAAGCGCGATCTACCGAATATCCCCTATGCTGAAGACTTCTGGGGATTTGCAGAGGCGGGGGTGCGCCTCGCAGAAATCCACGTCAACTACGAATCCCAACCCGAACACGATGAATTGAAGTTTGTTCAGAACTCGGAGGTGCCGCTCAATTGGCGTGTTGAGAAGATGAAGTTGTCCAAAGATAAAACCTCGCTGGTCTATAACGAGTTTCTGACGATTCGTAACATCCCCGAAAAGGTATATGATTACCAACTCGGCACGCGTTCCGCTTTGGAGTGGGTGGTGGATCAGTATCGTGTGAAGACGGACAAACGGAGCGGCATCGTTAACGACCCGAACCGTGCGGACGATCCACAGTACATCGTCAAGTTAATCGGCAAGGTCATCACCGTCAGCTTAGAGACGGTAGACATCGTTGAAAACTTGCCTTCTTTGTAGGAGAGAATTCCGATTTCCGACGCATAATGGCGGTCAGCCGTCAGCAATCAGCAATCAGAAGAATGGCTATCAGCCGTCAGTTAAAGAAAATGCTGATGTCGGTAATACCTTCTGATAACCGAATACTATTGTAGGAGGGAATTCCGATTCCCGACATTTCCATCAAAAAAGCGTGTGGATTGCCAAGTGTCAGGTTCAGGATTTACAGGATTAGCAGCAGTAAGAACGTGCGATGAATCGCACTACTACAAACGTAATCGGAATTCCCTCCGACAAAAGATAACGATATTCTGTTTAATTTAATTTATCATTCCGTTTTTTTTCACGGAGATCGCGAATATTGATCGCCAGGAACCCGCGTACCGCCTGACACGAAAAATTCCTCCGTGAAGCCTCCGTGAATTGTGCCAATTGGTAGGAGGGAATTCCGATTCCCGACTTGATTTTACGCGATGCTTTACGTAAGCCTCTGGATACACAGAAACCCAAAAAATCCGTGAAATCTGTGGAATCCGCGTAATCCGCGATTCAGACAACTAACACTCACACTGACAATTATTCTGTTCATCTGTACACAGATGTCACCCCTACGAGGTTTGGACGAAGGAAGGACTACATTTCTACAGAGATGTCACCCCTATGGGGTTTTGGAGACATTCGCCTTTGCAGAAGCATAGTCAGTTATTTCGTAGGTTGGGTAGAGCGGGATTATAAAAAGGAAACCAGAAAAACAAAAGATACCTCAGTCTCAGATACACAGATAACATCAAGGAAATAGCGAAACCCAACGTTATACCCAAAAGGTTTCGGAAATATCAACGCGGATCGTTGGGTTTCGCTGGAAAATCCGAGTGTTTATACCTCTTAGAAACGCGACGTTGCCCATGTCAAATACGTCTGTTGCTTCAGCCACCGCTCTACCCAACCTACGAGAACAGTTTTCGGTTTTCAGTTGTCAGTTAAGAGGGTATTGCTGGGGTATTTCCTCGTATTCTTCTGTCCTATCATTGGTAATCAGTTATAAGGGATTTTGACGACATCAGCATTTTCTTTAACTGACTGCTGACTGCTGACCGCTGATAACCAATTCCTTGACTTCCACACAGCGATGTGATATACTAAATTGAACCTTGCCGACAGGAAGATACAAATGAGACGTTTTGGGACCCAGGGGCGTGTGTATCCAGACAGACACTATGTCGTCGCCCGCACCGAAGAGATTGCTGATTTTATTGACCGCGTCAAACAGGGACGCTATATCGTCCTCTTCGCGCCGCGTCAAACGCTTTGGGAAAATTAGGTAAAAACGCTTTATGAACCGATACTTTACATACGTACTTATTCTAATTCTCATCCTTACATGCCTGCCCGCTGCAGCGGATAGCTCGGACATCCACGAAAACGCCGGCACCCGCGCCATGAGTTTCCTCAAAATCGGTGTAGGTGCAGAGGCGATGAGTATGGGTGAATCCCAAGTCGCTGCGACCGATGACCTCTACGCATCGTACTGGAATCCTGCAGGTCTCGCGCAACTCCAACAACCACAACTCGCACTCATGCATAACGAGTGGTTCGCCGACATCAATCATGAATTCGTTGGGTTCGCACTCCCACTGAAAGGCGTTGGCACCGTCGGTGCGAGCGCGAGTTATCTCTCTTTCGGGGAATTGCAAGGACGTGATCGGGAGGGGAATGAGACGACAATTTTCCGTCCCTATGATCTGGCACTGATTCTCTCGTATGCCCGCGGCTTCGGGAGTTCTCTCGCTTTCGGTATGAACGCAAAATTCCTACGCGAGCAGATTGCGGACGAAACCGGTAGCGGTATCGCTTTCGATCTCGGTGGGCTATATAATTTTTCAGAGACACCGTTCTCACTGGGGTTCAATGCGCAACACGCGGGTCCGAGAGTGAAGTTTATCGAAGAGGCTTTCGGGTTACCCTTTACCTTCAGGCTGGGTGCGGCTTACAGACTCTGGAATGAGGCACTCCTCCTAACAACAGACATCATCCGACCTTCCGACAACGATATCGCCATCGGGCTTGGCGCCGGTTACACAATCGGGAATATCTTACAGCTCCGCACGGGGTATAAATACAAGATCGGAGGCAACGATTTAGGTGCGATTTCTGGACTTACCGGCGGTTTCGGGCTGACACTCCTCCGCTTCCAGATCGATTATGCCCTGATCCCGTTCGGTGTCCTCGGATTAACACACCGCGTCTCCTTAATCGCCAGTTTCTAAAGCACATCTCGAAACTCAAAACCCATAACCCATAACTATTCAGAAGCCGCTGCAATAAACGCTTCAAATAACTTACGCCGGTGTTCACACGTCTCATCGGTTTTGAACATCCGCTCTGGATGGTACTGCACGCCGAGCATAAACCGCTTTGACGGGTCCTCTATCGCTTCAATGATTCCATCTTCCGATTGTGCAGTCACGGTAAATCCTTCGCCAATTACTTTCAAAGCTTGGTGATGTCTCGAATTGACTTCGGCAGTAATCTCGCCTGTAATTTGGTTTAGCAAGCTGTCGGGTTGAATCTTAATATCATGCCAGCAATCGTCCGTATTTGCCAAGACCTTATGCCTTAAATGGTCTGTAAACTGTGAAGGAATATCTTGGTACAGGCTACTGCCCACGGCGACGTTCATTACTTGAATCCCACGACAGATCCCAAAAACAGGCTGATTGTGTTTGATTGCGCGCTTGAAGAGTAAGAGTTCCAACGCGTCGCGTTCTGCCTCAATTTCCGTAGTTTCATGTACTGCTTCATCGTAATAACTTGGATCGATATCAGGACCGCCAGTTAGCAAAAGCCCCTTAATATCAGTATAAGCGTTTTCTGGTACACCGGGGTACAGCGTACGAGGGATGCCGCCGAACTCTTGAATGGCACGGATATAGTTATTAGAAGGCGAATTTCTAATATTGGATGTAAATGTGATGCCAATAATAGGTGCCATATAAAAAATCTCCTTTTAAGTTGTCTTTCTATACTAAATTATACCCTATTTTGAAGCCAAATAACAACCAATCATCGTTGTCAATTTAAGAAAAAATTCTTTGTAGGTTGGGTAGAGCGGATAATACCGGAGTCGCAACGATTTAAGGGAGATAGGTATCTGTCGATACCGCTACCTTGCAAAGATATGGAGCGAAACCCAACGTTCAGGTGTGAGGTATCGTCGGATGTGCGGGTATAAAGTTGGGTTTCGCTACGGCTTTGATGTTATATGGCGGTGTATACCATTGAAGCGTTTTTGTATTATCGTTATTACCTTTTTGAGTGCCACTCTACCCAACCTACGCGTAAACTCCGTTTCCCAAACCTCTTTGTACCTGTTATTTTGCGGACTCTTAACTGACTGCCGATTGCTGACCGCCATTCTTCTGACCGCTGAAAACTGAAAACCGATAACTAACTTGCATTCTGTGAAGATGCGTGGTATAATTTGCATATAAAATTTATGATACACGAAATTAACAAAAACGAATTATCCATTACAGAAGACGACGCGCCGATACTCACTTACTGCCACAGCAATCTTGAAAAACCCTCCTATTTGCATCCGCTCTATGCACCGAACGGAGAGGTGGTAACAGAGGGCGAGTACACCCAAGGGGAGCGTCCGCCCGGGATCTGTTTCGTGCCGGGAACCGTCAACAACGAGCAGTTAGACGGCAGCGCATTGACGCGCGAAAAAGGGATGTCAACCGAGACGACAGGGGAATACACATTCTTCACGACGTGGAACCCTTCGGAACCGCTGCTCGTAAAAGCGAGCACGTTAGTGGTGTATCCGCGCCAAACTGAAGTTCAAGTACTCGACTTCGCAATTTCGTTATACGCACCTAAGACTTCGCTTGAATTTACAGGTAACATCGGGCTTGGGTGTCATACCGTTGAGATGGAGTACCGCAAAGCAGCGGACGCAAATGGACGGATCGGCGAATTGGCAGTGAACGGGAAAAGGTCGGCATGGGGAACGCTCTCCGGCATCACGGCTGCTGGGCAGAATACTGTCGGAGTTGCTATCTTTCCGCATCCGACAAACGGTGAAACGACGTTTCTCGCCGAGGACGCCTCGTTGGGATTCCTCTTCGCACAGGCTGTTCCGTTCAAAGTAAATGTTGGCGTGACGCGCACGTTAAAATACCGTGTGCTCGCATACGTCGGGGACCTCTTTACTGTTGATATGTGGGAACACTATCAGGATTACGTAGGCTGACAATCTGTGCTGGCGTTTCTGTCGGGATAGGTTCTCGGGGTATATATTTGTAGGGGCAGGTCTTGTACCTACC
>CAZGAW010000060.1:15303-28454 GCA_964523645.1 uncultured bacterium
CTGTCGGGATAGGTTCTCGGGGTATATATTTGTAGGGGCAGGTCTTGTACCTACCGGTAAAGGTTCTCGGGGTATATATTTGTAGGGGCAGGTCTTGTACCTACCCGTATCTGAAGGTTTATGAAGAACGAAACGCTTTTTCCGCTCTATAATAAAAATGAACGCATAGACGCACCGCACCCGCCGCCACAAGATTCGCAGGACACCGAGTTTTCTGGTGAAACACCCACACACGCACGTCGGGTCTACATCGAGACCTACGGGTGCCAGATGAACGTCAGCGACAGCGAACTGATGGCGGGCATTTTAACGCAGAATGGACACCAGACCGTACCACACCTTGATGACGCGGATGTCGTCCTCGTCAATACCTGCGCAATACGGGAAAACGCCGAAACGAAAGTCATTAATCGACTGAAGCACCTGAACCACCGGAAACGTCGCCACCCAGAACTCATTATCGGGGTCTGCGGTTGTATGGCACAACACCTCCGCGATAAACTTTTAGATGCTGCGCCCTATGTCGATCTCGTGATGGGACCCGACGCATATCGAAATCTACCAGCGGCTTTGGATTCTTTGGCGCGGGGTGTCGAATTACATGTTTCCCTGAAAGATCGCGACCCCTTTGTCGGGTTGCGGTTGGATAAAAGTGAAGATTACGCCGACATCGCCCCTATCCGAAAAGAGGGAATTCGGGCGTGGCTTACCATTCAACGCGGATGCGATAAGATGTGTACTTTCTGCATCGTCCCTTTCGTCCGCGGTCGAGAACGAAGTCTTCCCTTGAAACTCCTCGTTGAGGATGTCGAGAAACTTGTTGACCAAGGGTTCAAAGAGGTTGTGCTGCTTGGGCAGACCGTTAACTCCTACCACGATGACAATGTCGATTTTGGGGACCTCCTTTACGCCATCGGTGAAGTTAACGGATTAGAACGCCTGCGATTTACTTCCCCGCACCCGGCAGATGCGACTGACAGTATGATTGATGCAATGGCGAATTCACCGACCGTTTGCAAACACTTACACCTCCCGCTGCAGTCGGGTTCAACAGAAGTCCTTGAACGGATGCGGCGCACTTATACAGCGGAAGCGTATCATACACTCGTCTTGAAACTCCGAGAACGCATCCCTGATATTGCCCTTACAACCGATATTATCGTTGGCTTCTGTGGTGAAACCGACGCAGAATTTGATGAAACATATCAAATGATGGCGGATATCCGATACGATTCAGCGTTCATGTTCAAGTATTCTGAACGGGACGGAACCCTCGCACACAAAACTTTGCCGGATGATGTGCCTGAAACCGTAAAGGGAGAACGTCTCGAACAGATTATTAAACTTCAGGAAAATATTTCTGCCGACATCAACACCGCTGCAGTCGGTGATACCGTCGCGGTACTCGTCGAAGGTGAATCCCGTCGCGACCCGGATAGATACCACGGGAAAACAGACGGCTTCAAGACAACCGTATTTCCGAAAGCGGACAGTAAAATCGGTGAGATTGTCAACGTTCGCGTTCACACCACTACAGCGCATACCTTAATTGGACAGGTAGTCTGATGGACAAAGTTAGAATCAAAAACAGGATCGAAATTGAGAAGATGAGGCGGAGCGGTCAGGCAGCAGCGACTGTGTTGAAACGTATCGGAGAGGCGATCGCCCCGGGTGTATCGACTGCCGAATTGGAACGCATCTCACGTGATACGATTGCCGAAGTTAACGCCACATCGTCTTTCTTAGGGTATCAATTACCGGAGCACGAACCTTATCCTGCCACGATATGTACCTCCATTAACGACATCGTCATCCACGGGATTCCACACGAAAATGAGGTGCTGCAGGCAGGCGACATCATCGGGATTGATACGGCTGTCAGTATCGACGGCTATCATGGCGATAACGCATACACCTTTCCCGTTGGCGACATCTCACCTTCAGCTGCTCGGCTGCTTGAAGTGACACGAAACTCCCTCTACGATGCGATTGCTGAAGCGAAACCGGGAAACCGTATCGGCGACATCTCTTCTAAATTGCAAGGGGGCGCAGAATCCGAAGGGTTCTCTGTCCTCCAGAATTTTGCTGGACACGGCATTGGGCGGAATCTCCATGAAGCACCAGAAGTTCCGTGTACAGGGATTGCCGGACGCGGGTTACGCCTCAGACCGGGGATGGTGCTCGCCATTGAGACGATGGTGAACGTTGGGCTCTCCGATGTCCAAATACTCGCAGACGGTTGGAGCATCGCAACGCTTGACGGTACCTTATCCGCACTCTTTGAGCATACAGTGGCGATCCTCTCAGACGGCCCCGAAATTCTAACCGGAAGTTCCCTCTGGGATATGTAAGAAATGATCATCGGTTTACAGTGATTGATTATCAGTGAGAAAATGACCTCTCTTTCTTATAACTCATAACCCATAACTATAAAAACATGAAAATTATAGCCATTGTTACCGCAATCCTCGTCTTTATCTCACTTTATCTCATTTTCGGATATGCCCGTATCGAAGGCAGCATGCTCGAAGTGCAAAAAATCTTCTACTATCACGTCTCCGCCGCACTCACTGTTTTTGTAGCGTTCGGTGTTAACTGCGTATTTAGTATCAAGTACCTCATCCAACGAAAGCCCAACGACGATCTGCTCGCAGCCGCTGCCGCGGAACTCGGTGTCATCTTTTGCACAATCGCGCTGCTCTCAGGTCCCATCTGGGCGCGATACGCGTGGAATACCTGGTGGAACTGGGAGGCGCGTCTCACGAGTACACTCGTCCTTTGGCTCATGTACGTCGGTTATTTCATTCTCCGTTCCGCTTTGGAAGGCGACAAACGTAGGCTGTATTCCGCTGTACTCGGAATTATCGCCTATCTTGATGTACCCATTGTCTATTACGCCGTGGACATCTGGCACGGCGGTTTACATCCAGATCGCGGGACGAAATGGAACCTTGAGACGACAATGCAGCATACATGGATGGTGGCACTGCTCGCACTTATACTGATGTTTACATTGCTGCTCATCGTTCGGTATCGGATGAAGAAGGCGGAAGCACGCTATGAAATGCTCCAGCAGAAACATTTGGAGGAGGTATCGTAATGAAAATAGCAGTTCTCGCGAGTTTTTTACTGATTTTAGGGGTATTCATCTTTGCAACCCAAGTGCCGGTGAGTTTGACTGAGGATGAAGTCGCGAAGGCGGTTGAAGCAGCAAATTCAGAATCCGAATCTCTTGTGGATGAAGACGTGTTGGCACGAGCGGTGCAACTATCCGTTGCGAAATTGGAAAAGGCACAAAGCACGCGTCTCAAATATCTTGCCTCCGCCTATTTTGTCATTTGGTTAGTTTTTATCTTGTATATATTATACGTGGAGCGGCAGCAGCAAGCACTCGACAAACGGCTGGCACAATTGGAACAGGCATCTGATACGTCTTTTCCCGATACTCTTTAACTGACAACCATTCATTATACCTATCTAATCTAAAATGCCCTTTATGTTCGCGTAAACTCTCAAAGTGTATAGACGTTTCATTAGGCAATAGACATGAAAATTGCGCTCCTGTGTAGGCAAGTTACGAATCCAATTTTTCACAACGTGATAAAATAAAATAGGTTCCCAGTACCGGAGACTCAAAATGAAAACGTTCCTTTTTAAAACACAACAGATACTTGAGCAGCCCCTAACAGAAGTCTTTGTCTTTTTTTCTGATGCACATAACCTCGCTAAAATTACGCCGCCATGGCTCAATTTTGAAGTCCTAACCCCTGCACCGATTGAAATGGGTGTCGGAACGCGTATCGACTATCGGTTGAAACTACGGGGTATCCCGATCCGCTGGCAGAGCGAGATTACGGAGTGGAATCCACCCTACAACTTCGTAGACGAACAGCGCCGCGGGCCTTATCGACTGTGGCGGCATACGCATACCTTTGATGAAGTAAAGGGGGGTGTCGCTGTCGGCGATACAATCAAATACGCCGTCTGGGGCAATGAGCTGATTGGGAGGTTTTTCGTGCGCCCGGATATAGAAAAAATCTTTAATTATCGCGCTGAACAGTTAGCGGAAATCTTCTGTCAGAGGAAAGACAGTAACCTATCATAAAAGCGGATACGCGCATAATAATCCATCACCCGCCTCACGTAATCTATCGTTTCATCAGAGCCCTCAAAATAACCGTGGGGCGGTTTCCCGCTTTCCCAGACTTCGCGATGAAGGTGAGCCTGCTTCTGTGTCAGTTGGCTGAGCGTCCTGCTCACGGGTTCCCAGAAAAGTGGGTTTCCCGCTTTCCCGTGACGAACGAGCGCTTGCGCATCGCGAACCCGTCCGAGACCGCTGTTGTAACTCGCTAACACTAACTGGTGCCGATGCGCGTCTGGACTTTCTGAGAGAGCGTTGTATAGCCGACGTAGGTGCCGCGCTGCGCCTGCGATGTTCTGCGCTGCGTCAAGTGGGTTCTCCACGCCGAGCTCTTTTGCCGTGATTGGCATCAATTGTGTTAATCCTTGCGCACCCACTGCACTTCGTGCTTTTTCGTCAAATCCAGATTCCTGTACAATCAACGCGTAAACCAGGTGAGCGTCCAATGCTTCTTTGGCAGCATGCTGCTCAATCAACGCTCTGTACTTAATAATCTTCGGTGTAAGCAAAAGCAACCGCAGATCCAGCGGAATGTTGACGACCATGCTGAATATGAGGACTAATGTGAGTATCCCGAAAGTGAAAATGAGTTTCCGTTTACGCAACATTTCTGTTTACCCAAAATGGTTGTTAGTTGTCAGCTAAGAGAGGGTTTGGTCCGACAAGATCCCTCTTTAACCGATAACCGATAACTGACAACTATTAAAACAGATACCCCATCTGAATCGCGAGTTGATGTACTTGGCTTGTTGCCCCTTCACGGTGTTCAGCGTTTTGTGTGTGGTGCCATGCGTATGAGAACGAGGCGTTCCATCCATTCAATGGACGGTAGAAGAACTGTCCACCGATTTCTGTAGTACGTGCGACAACACCCGTCGGAAATGAGAGTGCCTCGAAGTCTTCCCCATAAAATCGGTCTGCAATAGTGCCTTCGCCGTGTCGAATAAGTGCGGCGCGAATCTCTGCTACAGTAGAAACAGTAAATTGATAGGTGGCGGAAAACCGCAGTGTATCCGAATCCGTGCTGATTGGATGTCCAATAGCGTAGCCGAAGTGGGTGAACTGATTATCAGGCACGAGGTGCGTGTAAGCCCATCGGTTGACGCGTGCGTATTCGCTCTGAACGCCGAGTTGACGGTCAAGTTGTTGGGGATACCATGTCGCTCCCAAGAGCCATGCAACTGCATGCGGGTCGTTCGCACCGGGAACGTACTGGATATCGTCAATTATCCATTCACCATACAGGCGTACGCCATCAATGGGTCGGATAGCTGCATCAAAGGCGAACATAACGTTATCATCGGCTTTGGCGTTGTATTGTAGCGCGTAATAAAAAGTAATCGGATTTGCGTATTTCCATTCGAGCGTCTGTGCATCGCCACCGTAAAGCACCCATTCCGCTATGCCGATTTCCAGACGGTCATTGAATTGGTAGTCGAGCCGATGGCCACTGATGTACCGTTTCGCGAGATACCGTTTTTTACCGTCGTCGTACCAAGTTGAATCGAGTTGTGCCGTAAAAGCCGTCGCTTTGAGGCGTTTCCCGAGTTTGCTGGTAAGTCGAATCTGGTCAAACGGCGGCGAGTTATCAGAGATACCGACCGTTTTCTGCGGACTTGCACCCCAGAAAATCCACTCTCTACCGACAAGCACATCAAGGTGCCTACTATTGACTTGTAAGTATCCTCTCTTGAAGTTGCCGGTATATCCGCCACGCCAGCGTTCAAGACGTTGCTCCGCTGTTTTCCCATCGAGGGGACGGCTCTCGAAGTTATGTGCTTCAAATTCAGAGTAGAACATCAGGCGCGGTGCTTTTCGGTGTTCGAGTTGTCCGAGCGTATAGTGAAATCCGCTCTCATACGCGGGTGCCAGTTTTTCCGCTGTCGCCCGCAGCTGCGCCATGAACCCTATGCGCCGTCCCTCGTGGTCCCTGAGTTCCTGCGCGAACGCTCGTTTCAATTTTTCCAAGAGTTTCCTATCTATCGCTGAAGGTGCAACGAGACCTGTGTGGATGCGAGATTCAGCCTGTCGTATCACTTCTGCGACATCCGCCCTTGAAAGCGGGCCGGTGTGTCGATGGAATCCACCCGTGATACCATCGGTTTCCAACTTCGCAAGTGTCTCTGTGACCCAACCATCGAAATTCAAAGGAACATCGGGCACTCCGTATGCTGTGCTGAGAAGCAGCTCACACGCAAGAAGTAGCGTAAAAACGTAGAAGATTGGAAGACTTGAATTGGAAGGTTGACAGGTTGGAAGGATGGAAGACTGCGGGACCATCCTTCCGCCTCTCCATCCCTCTTCTGCCCGCCTGCCCGCCTGCCCTTCTTCAGCCGATAACCGATGGTTTCCGATAACCGATAGCCACATTACTCCGCCTCCAATTTCTTAACGCAGGCATCAATGCGTCGAAACTGCCACGTCCATTGTACGTTATACAGGAACTGTCGTAGGTCGAAGCGATTATCGTCGGGTGAATAAGATTCAGCATGATAGGAAGGTGTCAGCGTTGTCATTTTATGTCGGTTGATGGAATAATATCTAAAAAACCGTTTTACTTTTTCAGCGACCTCAGCAGGAGGCAAATGATCCCATTCTTGTACTAATTTTTCAAACATACTCACAGGACCGCACTGCTCCATTTTTCGGAGTTGTCCGAAACGGCTCAATTCGGCGTACGTCATTCCCATATCGTCTTCATCGGTTTGCGTGTAGGTCTCGGTGATCGGTTCCAATTCCGCCGTCGGTGGTGCCTCAACAATTTCCGAGAGGGCAGTATAACCGAGGTTCTGTTTAGCCCAGTTCAGGAATCGGCGTAAGTCGTGTTTGCTAATCCCACCGATCGGATTGATATCGCCGCTACTGCAGTCGTATTTCGTAAGGTAGCCGCGTAACGCCTCGTCAACGTTTCCGGTACCCAAAACAAGGAGCGTCCCTTCACGGTTCCGCACCCACGGCATCATCTGCGCGAACAGGTAACTCAGCACCATTCGCAGCCGCGCCTGTATGTTCTGGAGTGCCTGATTCTCTCTGTAAGTGCCACCTGCCACCTTGAATCTCGGTGTTTTCTGTGTAATACCCGTGAAGAGGGTCTGCAGTGCCTTGACGAGTCCGTCCATATTGATGTCTAAATGGTATGCGCCAATCTCTTCGGCGAGCTGCTTGGCGCGTTTTTGGGTGTCCCGCGAACTATTCTCTGTACCGATGTAACACGTATAGAGTAAACGATTGGCGAGCACCCGCGGATCCGTGAAAACGTCGGGCGTTTCACCAGCATTCAGCCACCGGCTCACATCGCGGATGACCGATGCATTCTTTTCGTGTATCGCTTTCGCCACCAATTGACACATTGAACCGACAAGCGTTGCAACGGCACCGCTGTCAGCACCGCCGGAAAGCGGAATGAAATACCCGCCCGCACCAGACCTACGTAGATAATCCCAAAGCCAACAAGCGGGACCCAGGGCTATCTCTTCTTCCGGTTCATGGGTATGCGGTTCGATTTTTCTGCTTACATTCAGGATACGGTTCCCGTGTGCTGACTCGAAGTCAAAATCAATATCTACCTGTGGTAGCGGCTCCATTCTGCTCGCCTGTACCGCACGACTCGCCTTTGCACCGCGATACGAGCGCACATCGTGAAGGTTCACCGTGGCGGTGACGACCTCTACATCTTTAAGTGAGAACTGGGAACCTTGCGCTAAAATCTCGCCGTTTTGAGCAATCAGCGCACAACCGTCGAAATAGAGCCTACTGCCGTCACACCCCTGTTGGTTAGCGTAGAGATAGACACCCCCGTTTTTGGCACTTGCGTTCCGAATGAGCGCAATCCGTGTATCCAATTTCCGTAACTCGTGGTGCGAACCCGATCCGTTGGTTATGATTTCAACACCGGCGTTCCCGAAGTGGATATGTGGACTCATCGGCACAAAAAGTTCCTCACAGGTCTCCGATGCCAAGCGCGTATCCGCGGTAGCAATCGCCGCAATGCCGATAGGTACCGTCCGTTGTCCGGTCAGTGCGGCAATCTCACGCGGCAGCGTATACGATTCGGTCGTCCAACCCCGCTCCCATGCTGTGAACCAGCGGTGTTCCCGGTAGTTTCCGTCGCTCGCCAGCACCATCTTTGGACGAATTAACAGCAGCTTGCCATCTAATACGAAAACCCTGCAGTTATACCGAACGTTTTTATGCATCACAGGCATCCCAATATCACACAGGATGCCATCGGTATGCCCATCTTTGAGGATGCAGGCAAGCGATTCCCAACTGTGGTGCAGCGTGTCTAATTCCAGAAAATGGTCTTCGCAGGAATATCCCGTGATTTCCAGTTCCGGTCCCAACCGGTAACGCGCACCGAGTGTTTTCGCTGTCTCTATGGATTCAATAATACGCGCCGTGTTCCCTTCAAAATCAAGACTCCATTGATTCAGGTTGCACGTTGCAAGAACTGCTTTCATTTTTTGCGGGCTATCGGCTATCGGAAACCGTCGGCTGTCGGTAATACACCTTGCGTCAGTATCATTTTGGGTGCTTGCCACAGTTGCTCTTACTGACCGCTGACGACTGATGGCTGATGGCTATCTCCTACGTCTTCTGCGGTTTCTTACGAGCGGCTGGAAACAGAATATTGTTCAGTATCAATCTGTAACCCGGTGAATGTTTGTGTAAATCGAGATTCGTCGGAATTTTTCCCTCACCGACAAGGTGGCGGTAATCCTCAGGATCGTGTCCGCCGAGGAACGTAAACGTCCCCTTCCCTAACTTGCCGTGGATGTATTTCGCATAGTTACTGCCTTCAATCTGTCCTAAGATCGTGATAGAGCCACGGATTTTGTCTATGTTAAAAGATGTTGTCTGCCCAAGGTAGCCCGGCACAATGCTCACATGGTTCTGTGTAAGCATTGTCGGAATCGGATCATGCTTTGCGGCGAACTCAAAAAGTTTGAAGTCCTCAACCCCGCTCTGTGCATCCCGATCAGGGTTCGGGTTATCTATGTCTGAGAATTCGTATCGGTAAGGGTTCGTATAAAGGCTGAAATTCTCGAATGCCAAAGTTCGTTGAAAGTCGAGCCGCATCTCGGCATCCGAATCAATGGGGGTGCCGTCCAATTCAGGGGCGACAATATCGACTGCCCCGCCCTGCGTCGCTAATGCGATATCGAGTGTTTCTGGAGCCGAACACATTGCGAAGATGAACCCACCGTTGATGATATAGTCCGCGATCATCTGTGCTGTCTGCCCTTTATGTTGCGCGACCCGTCGAAATCCTGCTTCTGTGGCGGCTTTCTCAAACATCAACATCCGCTGCTGATACCAGACTTGGGTGGAAAAAGCGGCGTGGAACTTGCCGTGCTGACCTGTGAAATCCTCATGATGGAGATGCAACCAATCGTAACCGCCTATTTCTAATATACCACTTTGCACCTCTGTGTCCCAGATTTCATCGTAGGGAATCTGGGCGTAATCCAAAGCGATTTTGACGGCATCGTCCCAAGGGTCTCGGTAAGGCGATGCCGCTGATGGCGCATATACAGCGATTTTCGGGGCTTTTTCCAATAGAATTTCGTCCATATTGCTACCTTCAAGGACAGTTTCCTTTATACTGAGGTAGTCGGCATGGTTTATCGGCTCAAAGCGTACCCCCATCAACGCCGCACGGAGCCGTACGTCTTGTGAATCGGGCAAAACAAACGCGCCCCCGCGATAGTTGAGCCACCAGTAGCACCGGTACTCGCGCGGCACCTCTAATGCCCAGTACGTCAAACCGTAAGCCTTCAGATGATTCGTTTGGGCACCGATCTCCATCGGTATCAAAAGCCATTCCGCTCCTGCTGTGCTTAGGCACACAAGTAGAAGGAAAATCGCAAGCACAGAAGAATAGAAGATTGGAACGCCACAAGACCGATGCCGTTCTTTTCTTCCATTTTTATGATCATTTCTCTCTTTGACTATCATTCCATTTCTCCATTATATAGCAAGTAACCCGCTACCCTCGTCGTCTACGCTCCGAATCCTTGAGAACGGACAACCTGCGACAATCCCTACTGACGGCTGGGGGCTGATGGAAACCGATGGCTGATGGCGGGTTCGTGCCCAAACACGACCTGCCCGTTAGACAGCAGCGGGGTCTCAGTCGTTTCAGGGTTTTCCGTGTTAATCTGCCAGAGTTGTCCGTTGTTCTCATACACAATCCAATGACCGCTCGGCGGTACCCACACCGGATGTGAACCGCCTTTTTTCGTTAACTGCTGCTCCGTCGGTACACCTTCATCGGAGTAGGTAACAAGCCAAATCTGTTGGTAGTTCCCTTCCGTTCGTGTGAACGCCAGTTGGTTCGGATTTGCAGGTGACCATGTTGGTTCTGTGTCATCTGCGGAGGACACCACAATCGGTTCCACGCTTGTTGTCACCTGGTCAAAGGCGTAGATGTTTCGTTTTTGTTCGTCAGCATCTGGATTTTCAATTGTGCCGACTGTAACATAAGCAAGCACGGTACCGTCGCTGCTCCATGCCGGCGTGAAACTCTGTAACGCCGTTGATGGCACAACAAATTCAGAGTCACTCGGAATATGCCGTATAATCACACGACTGCGATTCCCAAACTCCGGGCGCGTAAAAGCAATATATTCGGCATCGGGCGATATTGCCACATCTCTTGCCATCTGCCGACTGTCAAGCAGCAAATCACCGTTGAGTTTCTCACGACTTCGGACGATAACGTTTCCGTTCCTATCCTGAAAGACGAGTGTGCCGTCATTGGCAACGGTTGGGGTATGTCCAGCACCCAGTGGCGCGTTGATGCCATCCGGGGCAAGCCCCCAGATGATATCATCGTAAGCAAAGTAGATATATGCAGATAATTGTTTGGTGGTCGGTGTGTTTTCTGAAAGATCGCTCGGTGCGGGCTCCGTAGGATTTCCACCAAACACCTCTGTTTTACGCGTGTTTATGGTGTCTGCCGTGATGCCTGCTTTCGGGGTAAAGCGTTCTTCGTTACCGAGTTCCCAACCCGCGCCGCTGGCTTTCCAAAGGAAGCCGAGTCCCTTTGTCCAATATTTCCATTCTTCGTTCACGCGTCCATTACGGGTGAGCCGAAAAATATCTTCAGGTTCGCCGTGCTGTTTCCTGATTTCCCAGCGTCCACCATCCGCAATTTCCGCCATGTTCCCGTTTTCATCGATGTAACTGGCGAGAATATTGATGTCGATGTGTGCTGTCGTCTGCCCTGAAAACACATTGACAGCCGCGGGTTCACCGCGCACCGGCTGGCGCGTGCCGTATATCCCGACCCCATCTGTGATACCTGTCGTTCCGTCCTTATTTGCATCCATCACTGCCATGACATAGTAGACCCCCGGCAAGACGCTAAGTTGATAGCTGCCATCCCCTGCTACGGAAATTGGCATGGCTATCGGTGCGCTGAAATCAGGGCTGTAGGAGAGGGTCAAAATGCCCTGTTCAACAAGGTGCCCGTCCCATATTATGCGTCCTGTAATCCCGCCCTGTTCGATATGTGTTTCAATCCCGGGCAGGGTAGCGTGAAGATGTCCGTTGGCATCGTAGCGTGCACTGACCACAAGTTCGATGTCGAGATTCTCGCCATCCGTAAGCACGATCGGTGCCGGGGGGTGTGTCGTGATGTCCACGGTTCCGTATGCCCCTAAACCGTCCCCATCGCTATATCTACCGTCTTTATCGGCATCGAAATTAACAATGACGTAGTATTCTCCCGGCGGAAGCGCGATACGGAATATACCGCCCGCAGCGGTTTCGCCACTCGCAATCGGCGTGACGAGTGCAGGTTCGGCGTACACTTCAACGCGGGCTGTTGCATCTTCAGGAAGCGATACATGCCCTGTTAGGATACTTGTATTTTCAGTCGGTGTCCTTTTACGTGTCCGATACGTCGCCGTAATTTCTATCTCAATATTTTCAGTGAACTTGTTCGGTGAGATCAGCACGGGTTCCGGGAATTCGCCGCGCGTCCGCATATCTTCAACACCGTAGAACCCGAAGTCATCACCTGTGTCCAATTTGTTTGTGTTATTGTTGTCGACAATTGCCATCAGGTAGTACTTGCCCGGCAGCAAGTTAAGTGCCCATGTACCAGCCTCCGTCACTTGAGCGATACCGGCACGATATTTCCAAGAGAGGTCTGTATACGCGAGAATCAGTGCTTTCCTATTTCCGAGAACGGATTGCGAATTTCTCGGGGCTTGATTGATACTGAGTGTACCACTACAACCCGATGTCATGGTGCGCAAAGCCGTCTGAAATTGCTGCAATTGACTCGGTTCATATTGAGAAGTTGGAACAATTCTGAATTTTCCGTCAACACTTGTGGCGCGCCCGGTTATTGGAATTTCTAATCCTTGAACCTGCTCCCCGTGGTCTACCTCGATTAACTGATACTTTTGCGTTTGATCGCTCCAATCCGTGATACCAAAGATACCTAAGCCATCTCCCGCATCAAAATTGCCTGATTTATCGACATCCACATAAACAACGAGATAATAGCGACCGGGTTCAACCCGGAGTGTGAATTGCCCATCACCGAGTTGTGGTATCCCGCTTATATATAACTCTCTGAGTTCCTCATCTCGGTAGACAGACACACTCGTGTGTGATAGATCCTGTCCCTCCCAAGTAACGCTTCCCGATAGAGTCGCTGTCATCCTTCTGGTAGCGGCGTTCTCTTGGGCAGAAAGTTGTTGAAAAAAAACTTCACCGAGAAGTCCAATGCTGATGGCGAGTAGTAATGGTGTTAATCGTTTCATTCTGTATTTCTATGCCCCTGTTTCTTTGTCTTGTTATTGTGTGTTATGTGATACGTATCTCTATATGCTACCACATACAGGTGTAATTTGCAAGTAGCGAATATTTCCGTTGATTCTTTAGGGGTACTGACAACTGACGACTATTCCCCTGACTGCTGATCGCTGACTGCTGATTGCTATTCCATTGACAACCGATAACACTCACTTTGAGACAAACTCACAACGAAAAT
>CAZGAW010000060.1:28554-31421 GCA_964523645.1 uncultured bacterium
GCTATTCCATTGACAACCGATAACACTCACTTTGAGACAAACTCACAACGAAAATGCATTTGACTTTTGACCCAAATATATGTTATAATACTTTAAGAATTTACCTGCGCGGGTGGAAGCATAACCTGTTCTCTGTCCTGAAAAAAATCTATCCGCTTTGAATCTCAACCCAAACCTAAAGAGGAGCGTTTAGTGTCCCTATAGGAGGGGTCTCCGAATCCCGACACATTCCTGTAGAGACAATTTCTTGATTGAGACTTCTACTTAAATTAAAACGGGTAGAAAGTCGAAAACTAAATAATCCTTGAACCTAAAAAGGGGCAATTGACAATGAGAGTAAAAGTCTATTATATCTGTGCGGTGTTGCTGATATTGAATCTATCGGCACCAACTGTATTCGCACAGGACGCACAAGCGGACAAACTTCTTGGATGGTGGCTTTTTGATAGCGAAGAAGACGAGATGGGTAATTGGGAAGATATAGAACTCCACGGTGCCGAACTCAAAGATGGTCAGTTGATTGTTGAGACAGGCAAGTGGGCACACGCACTTGGATACGGCGGCGCCGATATCGAAGAAAAAACTTTGATGACATGGGTTGCACTGGACAGCCTCGCCGCAACCAAAGGCTCAGCACTGACGTTGGATAAAGCCTCCGAAGACCAGTTTAACGCCATCGTCTACGCTGAACGGCAACCGAATCAATGGATGTCTGGAAGCAGTTGGTTCCACCGCACGGAAGACTTCCCGAAAGCGCACAATGAAAAGAAAGAAGGCGAAATGGTTTACTTAGCCTTCACTTACGAAGATAAGGGTGGAACTTACAAGATAACCGGCTATCGTAACGGCGAGAGCCTCGGTAGTTACGAAAAAGGCGAGATTAAAACCTGGCCGACAGATGATGCTGAAATAATTTGGGGCAAACGGCATACCAATGGACTTGACGGCCCCGGAGACCTCAACGCTCATATTGAAGAATCCCGTATTTACTCCGTCGCGTTGACAGCGGATGAAGTTAACGAGATGGAAATCGGAACGCTCGACGTTGGTCCCCAGGGGAAGCTCGCTACACAGTGGGCGCAGCTTAAAAAGAAATAGGTTCTTGATTATAGGGCGAGGCCCACGCGGCTTCGCCCTATTTTAGATTAACTTTATCAATCTAAGCCGCCTATGTAGCATGATACACGTTGCATGAATCAACGGTATTCAGGTTTTCGTGTGGCATTAACCGGGGCGAGTACGCCGCAAATCTCTTAGATTGGGTTTCCATCTGTACGCAAACTAAAAATTCGCGCGACAAACCTCTACCGATTATGAAAAGTCGACTCGCACTCTTTATGATGTGCCTCACTGTTTATGTCGTCACGTTTGTGATGGCTGAGGAACACGTTTGGACATTTGACAAGGATGCCACCGATTGGACGCCGGCGAATGGAACGTGGCAGGTAGAAGCAGGTGTCTATAAGCAAACGACGCGCTGGGGTGAGGCACAAAAAGCATTGGTGACTGGTGCGGAATGGAGCGACCACACCTTGGAAGCAAAGGTCCGTGTTGATGACGGGCACTGGGGTGGTATCGTTTTTAGGGCACAGAACGAATTTGAGTACTATGTCTATCTCATCTGTCCAAAAGAGAACAAGTCTGAGTTGTGGCGGCACAAACGCAGCACCGCCTTTAAAGACGGGTTTGAAGCACGCGATGAAATCGAACACGACATTGAACCTGTCGGGCTTACGATTACACGCAATGAATGGTTTACACTCCGCGTAACTGCTCAAGGCAGTAGGATCGCAGTCGCACTTAACGGCATAGAACAGGGCATCTTTTTTGATGACACATACCTGTTTGGGAAAGTCGGGGTCTGGACGTGGGATACCCAAGCCAGTTTTGATGACGTAAGCGTTAAGGGTGATACAACCGGTTCCCTTACGGCAATTGAACCGCAGGGAAAACTCGCAACATCGTGGGCAGCCTTAAAGCGGAAATAGATCCCATAAATTCTGAGACTTCCGTGAGAGCGGGTTGTAACCCCGACTTCCGCGTCAGGACACTATAAATATTTAACCGTTGGCAGCATGTTACACTTTTGCTGTCCTGTTTTTTTATTTCTGGAAAATCAAAAAAAGTCTACAATCCCTTACAGTTATTAGCTTTCGTGCCGATAACTTGGGCAAACCTAATGTTACACGCCTGTAACATTTTTTGAGGAAATTTGCATTATCTAAACGCGTTTTTCAGACGCACATAGGAGGAATTTTAATGGCAGATGTAGGAAGTGCTGCACCGGATTTCACGCTAACAGGTGCAGTTAACCAAGAAGATGTTGAAGTTTCATTGAGCGACTATGCTGGTAAAAATTTAATCGTGCTTTTCTATCCGCTCGATTTTTCGCCGGTCTGTTCTGAACAGGTCCCTGATTTCAACGATAACTTGTCAGCGATTCAAGCAAAAGGTGCTGAAATCATCGCTATCAATCGCGATTCGGCATTTGCACACAAAGCGTGGAGTGAATCACTCGGCGGTGTCGGTTTTCCACTCCTCGCTGATATGAATCTCGCTGTTTCTAAGCAGTTCGGTATGTCCCTTGACGAGGTAGGTATCACCACACGGGGTGTCTTCATCGTTGATAAGTCAGGAAATGTTGCCTTCAAACATGTTGAAGCCGCGCCACCGGAGAATACGCTGACAGCTGAGCAAGTTCTCAACGAATTGGATAAATTGCAGTAGGTATTCAGGCGTAATCGGGAACGTTGCAGCGGTCTTTGCGCCCTGATTAAATCGAAAAGCGGGCATCTGGCGAAACTGGAAAATCGTAGCTTTACATCATGCCAACGCCCGTTTTTCTTTTCACTTTTATAGTAAATCCT
>CAZGAW010000061.1:0-30776 GCA_964523645.1 uncultured bacterium
TTCACGAATCCGCACAAACGTCGTGATATTATGGAGAAACGGCAGCGGAAAATGGAAGGTATTGCTGAACTTCTTCCACCTCCAACTTTTGAGGGTCCCGAAGATGCCGAAGTTACGCTGATTGGATGGGGATCCACGCATGGTGTCATCGGTGAAGCGGCACAAATGTTAACCGAAGCAGGCATTGCCACCAATCATATCCACTTCAAGTGGCTCTATCCGATGGATGAAGATGCCGTCAACGAAGTACTTGCAAAATCTGCGCATTCGATTATCGTTGAGTGCAACTACACAGGTCAGTTCGCCCGATTCTTACGAGGCGAAACAGGTTTTAAGGCAGATGGACACATCCGTAAGTATGATGGCGAACCGTTTATGCCACACCACATCGTTGACGGAGCCCGTGAGCTCTTAACAAGTAAGACAGACCTCTACGTCCCCTACCAAGAAATTGTTGTTTAATAAAGGAGGAAAAATCAGATGGCGAGACGAGAAAGACGAGAAAGACCCGTTAAAGGCGCGCCTACCGCGCGAGATTTTAAAGGTGATGTTAATCCTGATTGGTGTCCCGGTTGTGGTGACTTTAGTGTCCTTAGTGCACTACAAAACGCTTATGCGAAACTTGGTCGTGGTAATCATGATCACCTGACAGTAAGCGGGATTGGGTGTTCCTCTAACCTCCCTGGCTATGTCAGAACTTATGGGATGCACACGCTGCATGGTCGTGCGCTTGCTGTGGCGACGGGTGCTAAATTTGCGAATCACGAGTTGAATGTTGTCGTCACTGGTGGTGATGGTGATGGTTACGGCATCGGCGGTAATCATTTCATTCACACGATGCGAAAAAATATTGATCTCCTCTATATTGTCATGAATAACGAGACGTATGGCTTGACTGTCGGACAAGCCTCACCGACCACTGTGGTAGGTGAACAGACGAAAAGCACGCCGTTCGGTAATTTAGAGAGCCCTCTGAATCCGGTTGCAATGGCGATTGTCGCTGGCGCGACTTATGTTGCAAGAGCGTTTAGTTCGGAACGCGTGCAACTCGCGGAATTGATGTATAACGGGATGCGACACAAGGGATTTGCCTTCATTGATGTTATCAGCCCTTGTGTGACTTGGAAGAAGGAGAAGATGAAGATTTTCGATTATTGGAAAGAGCGAGTTCACCTTCTTGAAGATCATGACACAAGTGACAGAGCCGCTGCACTTGAACAAGCGGTCAAGACGGGACATGAAACGCAGCTTGGATTGTTCTACCATGATACGAGCCGCCAGTCATTGGATCAAATGGAACCCGTGTTAGAAAATGGACCTATAGCACATCAACCGCTCGGTATTACCCAAGAACAGGGCGATGCAATCGTCCAGAAAATGATGTAAAGAAGAATGGTGCGGGCGAGTACTTGCGCGCATCTACCCTTTTTATCCGAGATATTGGCTGGTGGGGCGGGTTCTTTCCCGCCCACTGCCTTTTTTAGTGCCTACCACAGGGTCGTTGCTCTATGCGCCTTCGTGCTTCTCAACTCACAAAGGATTTCGGACATCGCACGATTGTCAAAAACGCTACACTTTCGGTTCAGCCCGGAGAAGTGGTCACGATTTTCGGTCCCAATGGTGCTGGGAAAACAACGCTCATCAAGATTCTCGCAACTCTCCTGAAACCCACATCTGGCAAACTTGAAATTGAAAGTATGGACGCAATCACGGATTACTCGGATGTACGCACCGCGTTGGGGGTCGTTATCCATGAAAACCTTGCTTACCCCGCATTTAGTCCCTATGAGAATCTCAAGTTTTTCGGACAGATGTACGGCATTAAACAGTTAGAGCACCGCGCAACGACACTTCTTGCTGAAGTCGGGCTGCAACGTTTTTTACATGAACCCCTTCGCATCTTCTCGCGCGGTATGACGCAGCGCTTCATGATCGCCAGAGCGCTTCTCCACGCTCCTTCAGTCTTGTTACTCGATGAACCCTTCTCTGGACTGGATGCTTCTGCTATACAGTTTGTTCTGGATCGTATTGCACAGGAACAGCAAAAAGGCACAGCGGTCGTCATTACAACACACAACACAGAGTTAGGTTATCTCGCAGGTACAAGGTTCCTCTTCATGATAAGTGGAGCATTGGAAGAAGTTGCACAGAAGGATGGAATCTCGGCAGAGACATTACTCCTAACGTATGAGGAGAGGTTAATCAGTTTGCCTCGCAGTAAGAGTTGATAGCTTATGGCAGTTGCTTTATAGGTACCTAACCACAGCATATCTCTTTAACTGATAACTGAAAGGTTTTTCGTAGAAAAACCGAACTGACAACTGATAACCACTAAGATAGACGATGCTCCGAAGGGGATGTAGGTAGCTTCTTTTGAATTGAGACAAACATGAAGGCACTCCGTCAAATTGGCGCGTTGATTCGTAAGGACCTTGGACTTCAATTCCGTTCAATGGAGACGCTGGTATTAATCTTTGTTTTCAGTGTACTGGTTGTTCTCATCTTTGCTTTTGCATTCGGTCCGATTTTCCCCGAAAGGGTAGAACGTGGTAAATTAGCCGCCAGTGTCCTCTGGGCAGCATTCATTTTTGCCGGAATTATTAGTTTGAACCGTTCATTTGCCTTAGAACGTGCACATGGGGCATTGCACGGCATTCGACTCACCGGCGTTGACGCGAGTAACCTCTATCTCTCTAAAGTCATTAGCAACGTTGTCTTTCTATTTTTATTGGAAATTGTCATTACGCCCATCGCACTTCAATTTTTAGATCTGCTTGACGTAGTGACGGTAAGTATATTATTGAAATTACTCGGCGTGCTGAGTATCGGCACGCTCGGTTTTTGTGCTGTTGGTGTGCTGTTAGCCGGCATGTCTACAAGTGCGAACGGCGGTGAAAGCCTTCTTTCTGTTGTCCTACTTCCGCTTGTTATTCCAATTATTATCGGCGGTGCGAAATCCACTGTCTCACTTTTGGTAACCGGTGGATTAGAGGGCGGATTTTGGCTGAGGACGATCGCCGGGTGTAGTTTAATCTTTTTAGCATCTGCGTATCTACTTGCAGATGCCGTTATTGAAGAATAGTGTTGGTTAGGGTTCCAGGGCGTATTTGGAGCATATACCTGTCGGAAACAGCCGCACATTTCGGAATCATAAAACTTCAGAAGGAGAATACCTTGTCAGAGATTATTGATATACATGCACGCGAGATATTGGACTCGCGTGGTAACCCGACAGTCGAGGTGGACGTTAATTTAATCTCAGGGGCATTCGGACGCGCTGCTGTGCCGTCCGGTGCGTCTACGGGTGAACACGAAGCGGTCGAACTACGTGATAACGATGCCAACCGGTATTTAGGGAAAGGCGTTCAGAAAGCGGTTGAAAACGTCAACACCACTATTGCTGGTGCCCTCGTTGGGGAAGATGCCTTCGCACAAAATAATATAGATGCCGCTATGTGTGAACTTGACGGTACAGAGAACAAAAGCCGCCTTGGCGCGAACGCGATTTTAGGTGTTTCCTTAGCTGTTGCGAACGCCGCTGCAGACGAGGTAGGACAACCTCTCTATCGCTACATCGGTGGAACAAATGCGAAAGAACTGCCTCTACCGATGATGAACATCTTAAACGGTGGCTCTCATGCTGACAACAACGTTGACATTCAGGAATTTATGATAATGCCGGCAGGTGCAAAGAGTTTCGCTGAAGCACTCCGCATGGGTGCGGAAATCTTTCACAGTCTCAAGGCAGTGCTACAAGCCCGAAATTGCAACACCGCTGTTGGTGATGAAGGCGGATTTGCCCCGGACCTCGGTTCTAATGAGGAAGCGATTGCAGTAATCATCGAAGCCATTGAGCGTGCCAATTACGTTCCTGGGGGCGATGTTCTTTTAGCATTGGATGCTGCTTCCAGCGAATTCTACAACCGGGACACCGGCACCTACGAATTAAAAGCAGAAGCACAACCAACGAAATCGCCAGCAGAAATGGTTGCTTTTTACGCAGAACTCTGTGAGAAATACCCAATTGTCTCTATAGAAGACGGCATGGATGAAAACGACTGGGAAGGTTGGAAACACTTGACTGAAGCAATCGGCGATAAGGTACAACTTGTCGGTGATGATCTCTTTGTTACCAACACCACCCGTTTGCAACAAGGTATTGACGGACAGATCGGGAACTCGATCCTAATCAAAGTGAACCAGATTGGCACCTTAACAGAAACGCTTGACGCTATCGAACTGGCGCGACGTTTCAACTATACGGCTGTCGTTTCACATCGATCGGGCGAAACAGAAGATACCACTATTTCTGATCTTGTTGTTGCAACAAACGCGGGACAGATAAAAACAGGCTCGCTCTCCCGGACCGATCGGGTTTGTAAATATAACCAACTTCTCCGAATTGAGGAAGAATTAGGCGCGCGCGCTATTTTTGCTGGTAGAAAGGTCTTCTATAACTTGGCAGACCTCGATTAAGTCCTCGTATTTGCGCAGGGCAGTTTTGTACTGCCCCTAAATATGTCTTTCAAGGGTATACCCTATGCGCATTTTTCGTCCAATTTTATTTTTTATCGCACTTGCTTTGCTTCTCGTCAGCGTCAAACAATTTATGAACGGTTATAGCGACTGGCAACAGGCGCAGCTTGCAGAAGAAGCCTACCGTGCTGAGATACGGGAATTAGAAGTCGAACGCGATCAACTCAAGCAACGCGTCGAGATGCTACAAAACGACGAGTTAACAAAGGAACGTCTTGCCAAAAAACGACTCGGTTATATCAAGCCGGGTGAGCTGAAATTTAAAATTGTTAAACCCGATGCGGTTGAATAATTTTTTCGGGCTCACAAAGTTGGCTTAAATTTTTCTTCCCTTTTTTTGCACGTTGTGCTATAATGACGCGGAATTTCGCATGGCAGGCAACCCTACCTATTGGGTCGATGGTGCCCGCCTATCATTCACAACATTTATATGAAGGAGAAAAGAACATGGCAGGAATGATTCCAACAATTAGTTCTGGGGTTGCAGGGCCGCTCGGCGTGTTACACCTCCCCCGATTCTGGTCGAAAGTGCTAATGGATTCAAAGGGGCAGCTGCACGAAGATTATCCGGCATGCGGCGCTGGCTTCGATCAAATGGTATTAGATGGACTCGGATTAGACAAGGATGCTACACTGGCATATATCAGTGACAATTCCCCCACCTATCCACAGTTTGAAGCGTGGGTTTCGGAAAACGGGAGTTTTGACCAAGCAGCGGTCGACGAACTGAACGCTGCAATTTCGGGCTATAATCACGATGACGATACCCGCGGAAGCATCCTCGGTGCAAGCGGTATTGATGACGACGGCTCTATCTTAGACGCTGTTAATCTCAACAATCTTGATGACTGGTATGAACTCCACGCCAGTTTATAGGTTAGACCTTTAGACTATTTCATGTAGGCGCGATGAAAAGGCGCGCCTACATGAAACACACCTCTTTTCCTTCCGCCCTAACCCAGTTTCCTATTGTTAAACTTACGTTATAGCAACAGAATAAATTAACGCGAATTCACTTAAGCGTATAATGCATCAAGCAGCATACTAACAAGAGGATACTTTTATGAAGTTACAACTCGTTATCACCAGCATCTTGTGCCTTTTGTTTCTGTCATCTTCCAAGGCAACCGTACCTTCCCGATACGCGAAGCAATCCACCGAATGGTTCCAGAGCGAGGAAGGTCGCCGGATTGCCGACAACGTTCTCACCTGGCAGACACCGCATGGCAGTTGGCCCAAGAATCGAGACACGGCCTCTGAACCCTTTGATGGTAAAATGGACGATCTACGCGGGACGTTCGACAACAGTGCCACCATCGGCGAACTACGGTTCCTTGCCCGTGCGTTTCGTGCGACAAACGAGCCGCGCTACCAACAAGCATTTCTTAAAGGTCTTTTCCATATCTTTGAAGCGCAATATCCGAATGGCGGGTGGCCTCAGTTTTATCCGCTAAACAAACGCTACCATCGCCACATCACATTCAATGATAATGTTATGGCGCGAATTCTCGAACTTCTCCAAGATGTCTCTGAATCTTCAGACTATGGATTCTTGGAAAGGGAGTACCGCACTCAGGCGAAAGCTGCTGTAACCAAGGGCATTGACTGCATCCTACGCACGCAAATCAAACAGGATGGTAAACTCACTGCTTGGTGTGCGCAGCATGACGAGAAAACGCTTGCGCCTGCGTGGGCACGTTCCTATGAGCCTCCATCAATTTCAGGTGCCGAAAGTGTCGGTGTCGTGCGTTTCCTGATGTCAGTCGAGGAACCCACGCCGGCGACGATCGCTGCTGTCGAAGGGGCTGTTGAGTGGTTCAGGCGTGTGGCAATCCACGGCATCCGTTTAGAGAGGTTCACTGACGCAGCCGGGCAGGACGATAAGCGGGTCGTAGCGGATCCCGACGCGGGCCCCCTCTGGGCGCGTTTCTATGAGATCGGCAGCAACCGTCCAATTTTTCTCGATCGCGACTCGGTGGTCCGCTACACGTTCTCCGAGATCGGACAGGAACGCCGCACGGGCTACGCCTACTACGGTAGCTGGGCTACCAGGTTACTCACAGATGAGTATCCACAGTGGCGAGAAAAACACAATCTTCCGAAAGAATGACCGAATATCATGCCTGCTGGATTCGTCGCGCAGTGTATGGTTTACCCAGAAGATTGAGCAAACTATTTATTGCCTCCAAAGGCTAAAGAAAAAGAGGTAGATCTTTGCATTTCGCGCGACCTACCTCTATATAAACATTTTCATTATCGGACGTACGTTAACTATCTGTCCGCTTCTGTGGTCAGTTCGATTGCTTTACCCGTTGCAGAAGATTCAAGTCCCGCGAGTAGAATTTCAGTAACATGCCGTGCTGTGTAGACATTTGAGAGTGGCGGTTGTGTCCCTTCTCGGATATGTTCGGCGAAATGCGTGTGCATTCCGCTGGGTGCAGCGTCGGAACAGTCTATCGCTTTGACATCGACGGGCGCGTGTTCACGCGTATACGAGGTGGGTGTCAATTGACTGAGTGCTGCGCCATCTTTACCGGGCATTACGAACTTACCGGCTGTACCGTGCACACTCCCTTCACCCGTGCGTGCAGGATCGCACCAACTCGTCTCCGCAGTGACAATTCCACCCGATTGCATCTCAAGTACAAGTGTTGCGACATCTTCCAATTCCGTCGGTTTATCGAAGGTAGAAACGAAACCGGTTACGCGTTTGAAAGTGCCGAGCATTGCGACGAGACTGGAAACCGCATAAACACCCATGTCGAAAAGCGCGCCGACACTCGCTTGTTTTGCGTCGAAAAACCACAAGTCATCGCCGGATTCACCGAAGATATCACGGATCTCTGCATAGTAGATTTCAGGTCCGCCGTGGCTGCTCCGCATTCTCGCCCCAGAAACACGTCCGATTGCCTCTTCGGCAATTAATTGGCGAATCTTGTAGACAGCGGCGTTGAAATGCGGGAGACACATCACCGTTTTACCGCTAGCTTCGGCGGCTTCAACAAATTGATTTGCTTCATCCATCTCGCCGCAGAGTGGTTTCTGCATAAGCACGTGCTTACCTGCTTCCAACGCTTTGACACCCCATGAGACGTGTAAAGGATGTGGGGTACCGACAAGAATAGCATCAAGTGTATCATCAGCGATGATTGTATCGTAATCCTGTGTCCAACGCGGTATGTCGAATTCTTGACATTGATGCTTGAGACGGTGTTCGCGTCTGCCGCCGATGACACTGACTTCAAAATCGGAGTCTTGCGCGAGATCAGGTAGGTGCATTCGGCAAACGATACCGCCTGCCCCGATAACACCAAGTTTCAGTTTTTGCATAACAATTCCTTAACTACGGTAAAACCTACAAATAACTCTCACTGCGAGGCAATCTCAGTAGAAATAAAACCTCCACCGCCGCTGGCGAGGTGTTTTTGATAGGGTGTTCCCTCCTAATCTCGCCTCTTTAGTGTGTCTAATTAATTCTAAGGTTTACTATAATATATTTGAGTGAAAACGGCTTAAAGGGGGTTTAGCACAACGTTGCGAAAGGCAACAGGTCCATGGTCGCCCTGCAACAGCAACGGACCCGTCGTGGCTTCTTCTTCAATCATTGTACCCCGCGTGCAACCCACCACTTCAACGTCCTCATGAATTATCTGTCCATTCCACACGACTTTGACGAAGGTCGCATTGGAAACTTTATTGCTATTGGCATCGAATTTTGGTGTGCGGAAGGTGATGTCGTACGTCTGCCACTCACCCGGTGGTTTACTGGCATTGACGCGAGGCGGCACGCCATCCACAGGTTTATTATCGATCCAACGGCAGTATACACCGCCACAAGTACCATAGCGGAGTTCTGTTTCACCCCAACTGTCCAATATCTGAATCTCATATCTCCCCATGAGATAGACCCCTGAGTTAGAACCTTGAGGGACCATAAATTCTACGTGGAGTTCACAATCACCGTATTCAGCCTCAGTGTAGATATCGAGGGTGCGTCCAGTGGCACCGTTGTAGAAAATTCCCTCGCCTGCTGTCGTTGAAAGCAGCTTAGCATCGTCAGGATCTATGGCAACGCTGCCCGCAGCATCCCATTCGTGTTCCGGTGCCCCGCCTCGAGCGAGCCAACCGCCCATATTTTTACCATTGAAAAGTTCAATTCCGTTTCCAGATTGAGACATTAAAGTCCTCCTATAGTCCGATCTTCAGACTTAAGTTTTCTCGCGAGTTCAGCGCAACATTAAGGCGCGGTTCGCAAGTTCTATACGAATAAGGTATTGACATATTTCGCAAAATCAAGTATCATATTTAACCATGAAAGGTTATTTGATAAGTAAGATAATCCATTGACTTAACAGAGAAATTGAACGAGGACAAACTAAACTTATGAAACAGGTTTTCTTATTTTTAGGGTTATCTCTACTAATGGGAACAATTGCCCTTTTCGCACTTTGTGGCTATGACAATATTGCAACACTTCACGCAGCACCTGTAGATGCTGCTACGCCTAACCCGACAACACCCTTTGCTGAAGGATGTGTCAAGTGTCACGGCACTGAACCTGCTTATCAAGAGTGGCAGCATGCAGGGCATTCGCACGCCCTTGTCAATCTGATTGAGGGGCCGTATGAGGTCCAAACCTCGTGCTTGAGTTGCCACTCCTCCGGCTATGAAATTTTCAGTGATCGGGTTTACCCAGGACATACCTATAACATAGAAACAGCGGTAAATGCCGTTGCCTGCTCCTCATGTCATTCACACAACAGCACATCGGAACATTTGTTGGTGAAACCCGCAAGGAAATTGTGTGTTGATTGCCATAAAATGGACTGCGGTTGCGCAGGTGCTGGTATTGTGCACCAGTCACAATCGGAGATGTTCCTTGGACGCGAAGGTGCCGGTGTAAAACGAATGCCATCGCCACACGTGCGCGCGATGAAGAAGCGATGTGTACAATGCCACATGGCAAAAGAGGACCCAGAGACAGTTGCGCAACACGGGGGGCATACATTTAAAGCGGATTTCTCGACGTGTAGTACCGCGGGTTGTCATGACAGTGCCGACAACAGTATGGAAACGAAGTTGCCGCAATATCGCGCTGAGATAGAAGCAAAGATGCAAGCCGTCAAAACAATGCTTGACGCTGCATCTGACCGAACTTCGCAAGCCTATCTGGATGCAAAACTGAACTACGACATGGTTAAAGGCGATAGCGGGTACGGGCTTCATAACATACCGTATGCGAATGCTTTGCTTGACTACAGCCTTTCGCTCAAAAGTGAACTTGAGTAGAGGATAGATGCCTTTTTACTGTACAATATAGGTTTCGCAACTAACCCTCTCCATCAAGTAATGTCCGCAGCGGTACATCTTGTTCCTTCGGTAGATAGTAACTGAGTGGATCACTGACGACACCGATCAATTGCTTCTGAATCGGGTTGCATTTAGCAACCAGCTCATCAGGCATCGTGATGTAATCCATCGGTTTGACCCAGCGGTAAGCGTATCCCATAAAAATGGTTTTGCGGGGCATACCCGACCAGTTGTGTCCAATACCGTGCCATGTGCGCTGTTCAAAGAGAAAAGCATCTCCGGCGTTGACGTTCATAGAGATCGCACCGCGTGCCGAACCCGTATCTGGGTCAAGGGGCGGTCTCCCCGTCAACCGGTTACTCCCTGGAACCAGCACAGTCGCACCGGAGGCGGGGTCAGATTGGTCGCTGATCGCGTAAGCAATCTTGAGCATGATGCGTGGATGGGGTTCCTGCATTTCGGCATGTGATGTGCCCCCGTCTCGGTGCAAACCGATGCGATTTCTGACCTCAGGGGGCGGCGGTTCTTCCTTTGAAGGTAGTACAATGAGGTGCGACGTAATCATTTGGACGTTCCAATTGAGAACGCCATAGGCGAGCGGCACGGTTTTTTGCCAATCCAGGAGTTGAAGGAATGCTTCGTGATGTGTAATGCAGTTTCGGAGGTTCAATTTACCGCCAGCTTCCAGTCTGTCCGCGGCTGCCTCTTTCGCATAAACCTCGTCAACGGCAGCATCAATTTCCGATACTACATCAGCGGGTAAGGCATTTCTAATTAGCAGATACCCGTTGTTTTCGACGAATTCTTTATGCTCTGGTGTAAAGATTGCGGCTTGATCAAGATCTGTTGTAGTGTCCATAGCATTTATCCTTTAGCGTGCTGAATCGAGATTTAAAACATATTATGCATTATACAGGACATACCGAAAAAAAATCAAAGTAATTTTATTTCTCTAATTGACTTGGTCAGGAAACTTAATATGGAAGAAAATATAGAGCAACCTGAGTCTGCAGTGTCCGATTTTCCGAGCGGTCAATATGATACTGTCGCAAAAAATGTTGTCCGAGGCAGCCCTGACGACTTTATTAGGTACTGCCTTGGGATTTTGGATGCTCAGGTAATCCAGGTTCTTGAAACAGAGCAACCCACTGTCCAATGGTACCGTGCTGATAGTTTTATACACGCGAAGGTTCGCGGCGAAGAAGTTATCGTACATATAGAGTTTCAAACACAGGACAGCACGCAGGTCCCTATGCCATACCGGATAGCAGGCTACGCAGGTTTAGGTGTTCGTATGTTTGAAATGCCGATCTATTCAAATGTTATCTATCTTCATCCCAATGCAGGTCGTAATGACCCGGGAGAGTACCTTCAAGACGTACCAGGGTACGAGATTAACATCAAGTACAAGGTAATCAGGCTCTGTGAGATAGAGGGACAAAACATTTTGGATACCCAACTGAGAGGTCTTATCCCTTTCACACCACTGATGAAACCACCGGAAGAAATGGATCCCCAAGAGTGGTTGCGGCGGTGTGTTGAAGTTGCCGAAACTTTCCCTATGGATGTGGCGGATAAACCGAATTACCTCGCCGCCATGGCCATTTTGTGTAACGTAATTTTCGACTTTCAAGACATTCGTGAAATTATACCGGAGGAAATCCTAATGCAATCAG
Source organism: uncultured bacterium (assembly GCA_964523645.1). Lineage (GTDB taxonomy): Bacteria > Poribacteria > WGA-4E > WGA-4E > WGA-3G > WGA-3G. The sequence goes on from CAZGAW010000061.1 coordinate 11,523, forward strand.
ATGTTGTCCAATATTTCAAAGAACAAGGTATTGAACAAGGCATTGAACAAGGCATTGAACAAGGTATTGAACAGGGTGCCCGGGAAAGCATCGTTGAAAGTATTCTTGAATCGTTGGAGGTACGGTTTTCTGCCAGAGGCTTAGAAGAACTGAAGCCGATGCTTGAAAACGTTGAAACCCTTCAGCGTCTTAAGGAACTACGTCGTGAAGCTTTACGGACATATAGTGTTGAGACCTTTACGCAAATGTTGTTGAAAAATGGTAACAACATTGAGCCTTAGCGATTCAGAGTACTTCCCAATAGGCACTGACTCCGTAACTCTATAGGATAGCGGTACCCATATAACGCATGATATTCAATTTGGCATAGAGGTTAAAGGGATAAAGTTTGTAACTATTGCATCGGAAGCATTTAGTTATGCTAACCCGCTCATAGCTAAAATAGATGGCATTAGAGGAAGATTTTTCTCCAAAAGATTGCATCGGGCAATCGTGCGGTATATCACAGATAATGGCAAAAGTTGGTTAACAAAAGAACTACTGAAACTCAGATATGGTGTAAGTGTAGATATTCCTGATTATGTGGAATTAACTCAAACTACTACAAATGAACATGCTGATAGATTTGACCTTAAACCCGAAGAACTTATATCCATGAATCTGGGGACTACAAGAGATGTTTGTTGTGGATAAAGCCGGTAACCGAATCACACATGACTTCACAGAAATAGTTCGGTTTGAAGTTGGTGAAGAACCCGCTGCGCCTTCACTCATAGCAGTCTTGCCTCAGACAACCCAACTCTTAGCGAACTATCCTAACCCATTCAACCCAGAAACCTGGATCCCGTATCAACTTGCTGAAGAAACAGATGTGATATTGCGAATCTATTCTGTGAATGGCGCGTTAATTCGGACGTTCGCGCTTGGACATCAGCCCGCGGGCGTTTATCAGAGTCGAAGTCGGGCGGCATATTGGGATGGTAGAAACCAGTGGGGTGAACCAGTAGCCAGTGGTGTCTATTTTTATACCCTCAAAACTGGCGATTTCACAGCGACGCGGAAACTGCTGATTCGGAAATAAATCACCGTGTCTTTTAACTTTTGGAATATGTGTTAAGATTATATCCAAGAATGCCTTCGAGCACGAATAGGCGTGTCACAGACAGGAAGCATCACGTAATTTGAAAAGTGAATTAACCTCGGAACCTCACAGATTTAGAGAGCCTCCCAAATTCGGAGCATCATGGCGAGCGATCCTACTGGGTACTGTCCTTATTATCCCGAACATGTACTGGATTCTGGACTCTGCCGGGCAAGGCTATCCGACCACTATCTCCCTCTACTTTAACGTCATTTTCTGCATCTTTGTCATTCTTGCCGTTAACCTCTTTGTAGTACAGATAGCACCAAGAGTTGCGATGCAACAGGGCGAATTGCTGACAATTTATGTTATGTTGGCGATCGCTTCCTCACTTGCAGGACACGATGTCCTTCGTGTTCTGATTCCGATGATCCCGTATGCATTCTGGTATGCAACACCAGAAAATGACTGGGCAGACCTGTTTCATCGGTATATTCCTGATTGGATGGCTGTCAAGGAACGCTCTTTTTTAACGGAGTACTATCGCGGCGAAACAACCCTCTACCAATGGGAAATTATACAAGGCTGGCTGACGACAACTTTTGTTTGGGGCGGTTTCCTATGTGCAATGGTATTCCTGATGGTGTGCATCAATAGTCTCGTCCGGAAACAGTGGACAGAACATGAGAAACTCAGCTACCCAATCATTCAACTACCGCTTGAACTGACAAGTGGCGGTAGAACAAACTTACTGACAAACAAGATGATGTGGCTCGGCTTCGGGATCGCCGGTATGATTGACATCCTTAATGGACTCCACTACCTCTATCCGACTGTACCGAGTTTGGGGGGAAGACTCTACGATTTACGTCCGTTCTTTACACAGAAACCGTGGAGTGCTATCGGATGGAGCCCGATCGCTGTGTTTCCGTTCGCGGTAGGTATCGCCTTCTTTATTCCACTTGATTTGTCATTTTCCTGCTGGTTCTTTTATCTCTTTTGGAAGGTAGAGCGGGTCTTCGGAGATGCTTTAGGCGTGCGAGGTATGCCGAACTTCCCTTTCACAGATGAACAATCTTTCGGGGCGTACCTCGGTTTGTTTGTTATCGCAATTGTAGCAACGCGAAAACACCTTGCACAAGTTGGGCGCAAATTATTCAGAAACGATCCGCGTGTTGACGATTCAGACGAACCGATGTCCTATCGGGTGACAGTCTTAGGGCTCATCGCGAGTCTTGCCTTTATTGTTGGCTTCTGCAAAACAGCGGGGATGTCTATCTGGGTAATCCTTGTGTTTTTTGGTATCTATTATGCCATCTCTACGGCGGTGACCCGAATGCGCGCCGAACTCGGATCGCCTGTTCACGACCTGCACTTCATTGGACCTGATGAGATGATGCCTCGTATTTTCGGGACGCGTTTGCTAGGTCCGCACAACTTAACGATAATGGCATATCTATTCTTCTTCAATCGTGCCTACCGTGGGCACCCGATGCCTCACATCTTGGAAGGGTTTAAATTAGCCGAGCGGACCGGAATTTCTAATCGACGATTGCTCATTGCGATGTGCATTGCAATTGTCATCGGGACATTTGCCTCATTTTGGGCATTCTATCATATTTCTTATGTTGAAGGAGCGCGGGATTGGTTCGCAGGAAGACCGTTCAACCGATTACAAAGCTGGCTGACATCGCCAAGAGCCCCAGACGTACCCGCAATTGTTGCAATGTGCATCGGCTTTCTCATCACCGGCTTCCTAATGGTAATGCGGATGCGGCTTTTTTGGTGGCCCTTTCATCCGGCTGGGTTCGCGATCTCCAGCAGTTGGTCAATGAATGTATTCTGGTTTTCAATTTTTGTGAGTTCCGTCATTAAATGGATTATTCTTCGGCATGGGGGTGTGAGTGCACACCGAAAACTTATTCCCTTCTTCCTCGGTCTGATTTTAGGTGAATTCATCGTTGGAAGCGTATGGAGCCTCATAGGAATTACGACTAATCAACCGATGTATCGGTTTCTATTTTAGAGCTTATGACAGTAAATTTCCGCAATACGCACAAGCATCTAACTTAACATCACCATTAAATGTTTCACATTCAGATGTTAAATAGGTCTCATAATTAGTAACGCAATTTGCGTTTTCGCACGTATGGGTGGAAGGACGAATGTCTCGTTCTGGCGGTTGTGTCAAGATGAGTTGTTCCAACCCCATGAGACTGGCGATGAGTGCCATCCGAATTGGAACTGCATTCGCCGATTGTTCAAAGTAAGCGGCGCGCGGGTCATCGTCTAACTCATAAGCGAGTTCATTGACGCGCGGGAGTGGATGCATAATCATCGCATCCGGTTTCGCGTGTTTCATGACTTCTGCATTCAGGAGATAACTGCCACGCACCGTGGCGGCATCCATATTGGATGGCAGGCGTTCCTCTTGGAGCCGATTGACGTAGATGACATCTAACTTCTCAATTACCTCTTTGATGCTTTCAACCTCAAGCGGTATCTGTCCGTGGCGCTCCTTCAATTGTGCCAGTACCCAGGTCGGCATCTGTAGCGGCTTCGGGGCGATATGAATCAACTTCCCACCGAACCGGGCAACTGCGAGCGCGAAAGAATGGGCAGCTCTACCAAACTGCAAGTCGCCGCAAATCCCAACGGTTAACCCTTCAACCTTCGATTTTCGTCGCATAATGGTATAAAGATCCGCGAGGGCTTGTGTCGGGTGCGTATGGCTGCCATCGCCTCCATTGATGACCGGAATATGTGCATACTGTGCCATGACACGTGCCGCGCCTGCCCAGTGGTGCCGCACAACGATGATGTCGGCATAGTTCGTCACCATCCGCGCGGTATCAGCAAGCGTTTCACCTTTAGCAGTGGAAGTCGCACTCGGATCGGCGAAACCGAGCGTCCCGCCGTTGAGACGTTCCATCGCACTTTCAAAGGAGAGCCGGGTCCGTGTGCTCGGTTCATAGAAGAGCGTTGCGAGCAATTTGCTCCTACTAATTCCTGCCCATGTCTCCAGTTGCGACTGCATCCCGCCTGCAAGTCGAAAAATCTGTTCAATCTCGACATTCGACAAATCGTCGAGTGTTATCAGATGCCGCATTTTTCCCTCTGGGTGCGTGTTGTAAGCGCGCCTTATTTCTATTAGGACTTACGCAGGCTGCTCATTTGTAGCATAAACTTTCCAGTTTGTGCCAGAAGCACGTATGTATTTTTGCGAGCGTTCCGATCTCACAGGACGTGCTACGGAAACCACAATTGTGTAAGTCCTGTCTATGATATTTCAGATGTTCAGGAGATAGAAACTGTTCACTACGTCTGCGAATCAACCTTCAGACTCCCGACCAGTTCTTTAACCGACTTCATGTTTGCCTGCTTGAGATAGGCGTGAATACCTTTTACCACTTCCATCGATGCCTGCGGATTGACGAAGTTCGCCGTCCCGACCGCTATCGCAGACGCACCCGCTATGAAAAATTCCACAGCATCTGTGGCAGTCATGATACCCCCCATCCCAACGATCGGAATAGAAACGCTCTTGTAAACCTCCCAAACCAATCGTAGTGCCACCGGTTTTATCGCAGGCCCGGAGAGTCCACCCGTCACATTCGCAAGTTCCGGTTTCCGAGTTTCTGCGTTGATTGCCATACCGAGGAGCGTGTTAACGGCAGAAAGCGCGTTCGCACCAGCATTCTCAACAGCGCGCGCAATTATAGTAATATCGGTGACATTCGGGGAGAGTTTCACCAGTAATGGCAGGTGTGTGATTGCTCGAACCTCTTTAACGAGTTGATGTGCGAGTGTGGCATCAACCCCGAAACTCATACCGCCGCAATCTAAATTCGGACAGGAGATATTAAGTTCTACCCCAGCGACCCCCTCTGCGACATTCAATTTCTCAATCACTGTCAGATATTCTTCGACCGTCTTACCGCAGACATTGACAATTACGGGCACATCAAAATCGCGAAGGTAGGGCAACTTCTCGGAAATAAAACCGTCCACACCGACGTTTTGGAGTCCGATCGCATTCAACATACCGGACGGGGTTTCCATAATGCGCTGCATCGGATTGCCGGGCCACGGCACGCTTGTAACGCCCTTGACAACAACCGCACCGAGTTGGTTCAGGTCCACAAAATCCGCATATTCACTGCCGTAGCCGAAGGTACCGGATGCCGTCATAACGGGGTTTCGCATCTGTATCCCGCCGATATTTACACTGAGGGATAAATCTGTTGTGTCCATTGTATGTAAATGACAGAGGTTTTGCAGCTTTAGCGAAAATAGTCCAGAGCATCCAGAACAACGGTGCAAAACAATAAAATGCCAACTATAATAAGCAATACCGAAGATGTTGGGATTCGTCGTTGGGTCAGGTGAGATGGTAATCTGTCTTTAAAAAAGGTTGAAACGGCTAAAGTAGATAATAAGATGAAGGTTATGACTGTGTCGATGATGTTTGCCGATGAGACCTTGGCTACTACCAAACCTATCGCACATATCCCAGTGATAATACCAACAATGTGGTGCCATTTCATGAGAGAATCCTCTAAGAATAATATATTTTCAGGCGTAGTGAAAATTAAACCTTCAATCCTGCCTGAAAAGTTTATCATTAACATATCTCGGATGTCAAACAATTTTTCACGCGCTTTTGATAAGCAGTTCACCAACTCAGATAAACAACACGGAAATCGAAGATCAGCCCCAAGATGCTAATTATGGACGCAACGATTACATCGCCGATAACCAAGCCGATGAAAAAAGGGATTGAACGCCGATACAGCCGAACGCCCCCCGTTGAGAGCAAAATCCGTTTAACAATCCAACTAATTAAGAGCGGAAACCACAGTCCAGTGAACGTCCACCAACTCGAAACGACGTATCCAACGGGATGTAGGGGCCACTGAATGAATCGCCACCGAAGGAGCAGAAGGCTAACAGCAAAGCCAAATCCACCGGTGGTATAGAGCATACCGCTGATACTCGTTTCACTGGGGTTATAGAGCCATCCAGCAAGTCTGTTAAAAGCCGCGCGAGCATACCACGAGCGCGCCTGCTCTAAACCAACTTGGTAGGAGAGGTGCAAGTGTCCCCACGCCGCAGAGAGCGCACCTATAAAAATAGCGATTGCTAATACCCACAGCAATTGGGTCGGATTAAAACGGGTTTGATGTGCGAGTTTCAACCCCTCCAATTGATGCGGCATTGGATGTGCACGATACGAGAGGTGGTTCAGCCAGAAAAAAAGCGACATCACCGAAAGGTTTCGATTGCCGATGCGCCGTGTGCCCAACGCGTCTGCCAAAAGTAGATCCGGACCGGCATTGTAAAGGTCGTGTGCAGGCGGTCCCAGTTCGGCACGGATACGGGTGATTGTCACCGACATCGCGAAATAGAGTGCAAAAAATAGACCCGCAAACCAGAGCGACATCCCTGCCTTGAGGCAAAACGCCAGAATCAGAATGAATCCGATAAGCACACCGATTCCAGCGGTTCTATAGCGTAACGCTTCACCTTCGTCGCTGGATCGTAGGGACGCGGTGACCTCGCCCCTACTGAAAATCCGCTGCAGCACTACCTTAACATGTGCGCGTCCCATCCAGAGCGTCCAGAGAAATAGGGCGATCCATACACCTCGGATTTGCGCCATTTCTCTCGGAAATCCGATAGCCCCTCGCCAGCCGAACATCTCACCGATAATCCGTTGGAAGTGCCAAAACAGGTGAAAAAACCAGCAGGAGAACCCCAAATCGAGCGGGATCAGGAAACCTACCCCGATTGCGAATGGAAAGAAACTGATACGGAAACCCGGATTATTCATCGCACTCCACGGTTTTTCGCCGAGCCGAAAACTGTGATAGAGCGGAATTGTAGGGAAAACAGGATCGATTTGGTGTAAACTATAGAGAAGATTCAAGACAGCAGCGATACATAAGCCGACGGTCATCATCCGTTTGTTGAAAAATAGAGAGGACGTAGGGCGCAGGTGGTTTCCTACATTTGAAGTCGCTCGTGTGATTTCGTAAGGGAGTTGTGCGATCGGATAAGTAAGGCGTTCATGCTCCTGCCACTGTTTGCGTAAAAGGACGTTAAGGCAGAGCATTGTTACCCCGATGACAAGGCAGAAACCCACCCATATCAGTGTTGGCAGCAGCCACGCTTGGATGTTGGTCTGAAGGTAGAACGTGGATTCGCCTTTGTAGAAGCCTTGTAATACTTCCTGTTCTCCAACGACGAGCCATTCAGGAAGGTGCTGATGAAAAAGTTGCGACCATTCGTTTTCAGTTGTTGCATACCAAAAACCGTTGCCCATCAATGGCACCAAGACTTGTAGCATGTCACGGCCTGCGAAAACAGAGGCTTGGCAGAGCATCGCGTAGATGGTTAATAATTCGCTCTGTGTGAACGCCAATGTTGGGCGCAAACGGCGTAGGATCGCGCTAAATCCGATGAGGACAAGCAATGTGAACAGTACATTAAACAACAGGGCTAAACTGGTAGGTCGGTTAGAATCCCAAATATAACTGAGATGTAGAACCCAGTAACTATTAAACGGGATGAGGAGGATACCAATCAGCGTTGCGCGTAGCGTAATAGGACTTTTTGAAGGGTGTTTCATATTTCTTAATGATATGCATTGCTACGGTCTGGCTGAGCGGAGGAGATAGCAAGAAATGGTGACAATGGCGGTATTCGGTTTTGTTGTTATAATTATGATATGTGGTGGTGTGTTGCTGGCACGTCTGGCAACTGTTGCTAAATCCAAGGGTTCATGGGTGTGGGGTGTTTTCGTTCTCATCGTGCTTATCTGCATTCCACTTTTTATATTAGGTCTCTGCGTATGGTTTCTCCACTTTAGCGGTATATCGTCGGAACGTTTTAGTCCGTTTGGTTAATACGGATTCCCTAAACCAACGTGCCATCAACTATCAGCGTTCCTATAAACCAGAGGTTTCCTCTGTATTTTCTTCAGCAGATGTTTCTTCGACAACTGCGGTCTTGCCCGAAAGGTAGAGGAACCATCCCGTGAGTCCAATTGCAATGAGAATCCACAGAACCCCCCAGATCTCAGTCGCAATCCCCGTTAATTCCGAAAGCATGCGAGCATCCGAACGGAGGTGGGTTCTGTCTAAGACATCGCTCTTGATGTCAAGAATCGCGTAGAGGCAGCTCGTCACACCGATAATGCGGAGAATCCAATCATTGACAACTTCTGGCAGGTAAAAACCAATAGCGACCAGCGCAACGCCAAAGCCGATGCCGAACAGGTAGGTAAATGTACTTTCGCCGAAGCCGATGGAGATTGCCACCATACCAATGCCGATAAGAATGCTAATCGCTTTATCGAGGCGAGTTCTCGCTGCCAATAGCAGAATGAGTCCACCCCACAGTAGACTGCCAAGATAGCCAGCAGTCAACGTCCAAAACCGAGAACCGCCTTGTGTCAGTGCGTGCCCACCCTGCTGCGGATTAATCTGAATTTCGACGATACTGCCGCCAGTCGCGACTGCTGCAAGCCCGTGACTCACTTCGTGCATGAAAACGACAAAGATTTTGAGCGGATAGACGAACACTGTGTTCCATAAAAATCCAATGGCTATGAAAATCAGGAGCAGCGCGATATAGCGTTTAAAAAGTAATAGCATGGTGCCCTTTAAATTGCTTGCATTTTACGGAAGAATCTGTTATAGTATATCATAAAATGTCCAAAATATACAATTCTAAAACTAAAGCGCATTATTAGGAGTGATGGGCAGGCGATGTGGTGTTTGCCGGAGTTATTAGCAATATCAGCAAACGGTCAAGGGCAGAAGTGTCTTTAAAACCATACATGCTTTCAAACCCAATCGCACACGCAGCGAAAACCATTTTTTCACAACGTGGAAAAATGAGCGGATGCCCATAATAAAAAAATGAATACGTTCGGTCATCTTTTTCGGATTACGACTTGGGGCGAATCACACGGCGGTGCTGTCGGTGTTGTGGTTGATGGATGTCCACCGCAAATTAACTTGGATGAATCCGAGGTACAATTTGAACTTGATCGACGGAAACCCGGGCAAAGCCATCTCACAACATCTCGTCAGGAGGGCGATGCCGTCGAGATACTTTCCGGTGTCTTTGAAGGCAAAACGCTCGGAACACCTATCTCTATGCTGGTGTGGAATAAGGACGCTCGCCCCTCAGCTTACGAACACCTCAAGGACCTTTATCGACCTTCACACGCTGATTTTACATATCAGGAGAAATACGGCATCCGAAACTGGCAAGGTGGGGGGAGAGCCAGCGCACGGGAAACCATCGGACGCGTCGCAGCGGGTGCAATTGCCAAGCAAGTCTTGCGCGAAGTGTCCGAAACCGAAACGCTCGCTTATGTCAAACAGATTCATACCTTGGAAGCCGAAGTGGATGCAGATACGGTGACGCTTGACGAGATAGAAGCGAGTCCCGTTCGGTGCCCCGACCCTATTGTGGGTCCGAAGATGGCAGAACGCGTCGATCAGGCACGACGGGATCGGGATTCGCTCGGCGGTGTAATCGAATCGGTTGCTCGTAATGTTCCTGTAGGACTTGGTGAACCCGTATTTGACAAACTCAAAGCGGATTTGGCGAAAGCGATGATGTCCCTTCCCGCAACGATGGGTTTCCAAATCGGTTCTGGCTTTGGGGGTGTTACAATGACGGGGTCTGAGCATAACGATGCCTTTTATCTTGAAAAGGATGACGGGACAGAACGAGTTCGAACTCGAACAAATAATTCAGGCGGCACACAAGGGGGCATTTCAAACGGCGAAAATATTCTGTTCCAAGTCGCTTTTAAGCCGACAGCAACGATTGGAAAACCGCAACAGACCGTTGATATGCAGGGGAATGAAGTGACGTTAGAGGCAAGTGGACGACACGATCCTTGTGTGTTGGTGCGAGCACCCGCGATTGTGGAGGCGATGGCGGCGCTTGTCCTCACAGATCATCTGCTCCGCCAACGCGCAAAATCTTAATGCAGGGCCCAACAATCATAAAAACACACGATGTCGATGAGCTGTTTATTTCTACAGTCGTTCGACTGATTCAACGGCGTGCTTTTCCAAATCTCCGGAATATTATCGCCAAAACCCACTCAGCCGACATCGCACGCTGGTTTCCGCACCTTCGTACTGAGGCAAAGATCAGCCTCTTCGAGGTTTTGGTTGAAGAAAAACGGATGGGTGAGGTACTGCGGGATCTGAACACTACTGACATCAGCGAGTTCGTTGAAGTCACAGAATCCGCAGTTGTGGCGACTATCTTGCACACAGTACCTGCGGATGATGTAACGAGGATCCTTTCTGACTTGCCAGTAGAGAAAAAGGAGGAACTGCTTAATCTCATTGAAGGTACGACTTCGGCGGATGTTGAGCGTTTGCTTGAATACGAGGAGAAAACCGCTGGGTCGATTATGACCCCAAACTTCTTCGCATTACCCGAAGAGACAACGGCAGCTGAAGCCACCGAGCGCATCCGAGAACTCGCCGACATTGAGATGGTTTTCTATGTCTATGTCATTGATGAAGAAAATAAACTGAAAGGCGTATTATCCTTACGGCAGCTGGTGGCTACGAAACCCGATACGCCTCTCAAAGATTTGATGACTTTACACCTTTATACCGTTCACACGGATATGCCACAAGAGGAAGTCGCACGCGCCGTGGCGCGCTACAATTTGCTTGCTATTCCAGTTATCAATAGCATTGGGCAACTGGTAGGTATTGTCACAATTGACGATGTTGTTGATGTCATTCGGGAAGAGAACACCGAAGACATGCTGAAGATGGCGGGTACCGGGGCGGTGGATATCACCTCACGTTCTATCTTTAGGAATACACGAGCGCGTCTACCGTGGCTATTGGCAAGTTTTATAGGTGGGATCCTTGCTGTCTATGTCATTGGTGTTTTTGAAGCACAGCTGCAAGCGATCGCCGCCTTGGCTGCGTTTATTCCGATCGTCATGGGGATGGGGGGCAACATCGGTACGCAATCTTCTACGATTATCGTCCGTAGTATCGCGATTGGAGAAGTTGACATAAAGGATACCTGGAAGGTCTTGTGGCGTGAATTCAGCACAGGTGCGCTACTCGGCACGACTTACGGGATTCTACTCGGTGGTTTGGCAAGCCTTTTTCCGCATTTTCGGGAGTACGCATGGAAGTTACCCCTTGTTGTCGCACTCGCTATTTTTGTCAATATGATTATTGCGGCAATCGTTGGGACATTGATTCCGATGTTTTTCAAGCGGATCCGTGTTGATCCCGCTGTCGCAACGGGACCGTTCGTTACAACCGCTATTGATGTCTTTGGTATTTTCGCCTATTTTTTATTGGCGAAACTTCTGCTTTTTGAGTGAATGGACGGAACGGAAACCGCTGAAGCAAAGGATGTTAAAACAATGAGGACAGTCTCGGAAATCGAAAAAATCTCGCCTAACCAAACGTTGGAAGCCTATGCTCAGCAGGTGATTGTGAGTTATTTTCGAGAAATGATGTCCTACAAGGAAGGTGCCAAGGATGGAACGGATATTGAGTTTGTTCACGAGATGCGCGTTACTTCGCGCCGCTTGCGTGCTGCTATGGACAATTTCATTGACTGCTTTCCAAAAAAACCGTTCAAGAAACATTACAAAAGGATAAAAGCAATAACCCAAACGATGGGTGCCGTGCGTGATTTGGATGTCCTTATCGCGCGGTTTGAAAAAGAATTAAATACTTTATCTACAGTGGAGCAAGTGGACATCCGAGGGTTAATCGATCACTTACAGCGGAAACGGATAGAAGCCCGAAAGCCGATGCTGACGCTCTTTGAGGAGCTGGAAAAGACCGATTTTGAAACCGAGTTTTCGGCATTCTTTGTAGGAGAGGTTTGTAACCCTGATTCCTGATAGAATAAGAAAACCAAAGTGCGTGTGGGCAATTCTTATAGCTGCCCATGATATTTCACACAGACGGACCTTCGGTCAAAAACCAAAGCGTAGGGGCAGCTCTTGTGGCTGCCCACGTAACTTCACATACGAAATCGACCTTACCCAACCGCAAGGTATAATTAAAAAATGGCAAAGGCACATAAAATCATTGGCGTTATGCCAAAGTACAGTTATCGCGAGAATGCACGCATCATTCTTCCACAAAAGGTTGAAGAGGTCTATACGTGGGAGCCATTCATTCGGGATGAATCAAGACGCGAAGAACTCCACAATATGCGAATTTCGATTAAACGCCTCCGATATACGATGGAAATTTTTCGTGCAGCTTACCAGAAGAGTCGTCAGTCGTCAGTCGTCAGTCGTTGGTTAAAAGAAAGTTTCGTTAAATCAGAATCCTCTTTAACCGATAACCGAAAACTGATAACCGAAACCTATTCCGCTGACAGCCAGTACGCTGAATTCCTCGCCGTGATCGTTGATTTACAAGAGATACTCGGTGATATTCACGACTGTGATGTTGTGTTGGAGACTTTAGTCGATTATAAATCTCGATTGATAAATCAAGCCGGACAAGTTACTGTGTTTCCCGGTATTGCTACATGCATCACCCGAGCGGAGGAGACCCGTAAAGCGGATTACGAAGTGTTTATGGAAAAATGGAAACAATTGTCCGTAGCAAACTTTAAACAGAAATTGCTGTCATTTTTGACCTCATAACGACTAATTATCAAAATGCGCGCGTCGGACGCGCACAGAGGAGAGGGCACTATAATGAGTACTAACGTTATTGGTGTGGATATGGGTGGCACCAAGATTCTGTCGGCTGTTATCGGTCCAGAAGGAGACATCTTAGGGACAGCCAAGGTCCCAACAAAAGCAAACAGAGGCCCATCCGTTGTAATTGATCGTATCGCCGACAGTATCCGAAAGGCTATTGACAAATCAGGTGTTGCCGCGACATCAATTCAGGCTATCGGAATTGGAGCACCCGGACCGCTTGACCCCGCAACGGGAGTTGTCATTTTCGCGCCCAACCTCCGTTGGAAAAACGTTCGATTGAAGGAAGAATTGGAGGCACGCGTCGGTTTTCCGACCTTTGTTGACAATGATGTGAACGTCGGAACGCTTGGTGAACACGTGTTCGGCGCAGGGAAAGGTTTTCAGAATGTTGTAGGGATTTTTGTTGGGACCGGTATTGGGGGCGGCATCATTCTACACGGCGAGTTGTTCCACGGGGCAAGTAAGACAGCGGGCGAAATCGGACATATCATCGTCAAAGCAGGTGGCCCCCGGTGCGGATGTGGGACTCGTGGATGCTTGGAGGCGCTCGCGAGCCGTACCGCGATGACGAAGCAGTTTAAGAAAGCGATCCTCGGTCAGGGAAAGAAAAGTGTGCTTTACGAACTCACTGGCGGCGACCTGGGGGCTATTCGGAGTGGTGTTTTGGCGAAAGCGGTCCGTTTAAACGATAAGTTAACCTTGAAAGTTATCAAAAAGGCGACGAAATATCTCGGCGTTGGCATCGGTTCTATAGTGAATTTCTTGAATCCAGAGATGATTGTTTTAGGTGGTGGAGTCGTTGAAGCACTCGACGATACGTTCTTGAACAATATCCGCTCCGCCGCGGAAAAATACGCACTTCCGGATACGCTCAGCGGCGTTCAGATTGTGAGGGCGAAACTGGGAGACAATTCCGCTATTCTCGGCGCAGCAGCCTTAGCACGGCAACGGTTTGAAGCGACGTAGCGAAACCGAGACCTGACCGTATCGTTTTATTAGATCAGGGAGGGTAGATCCATGTTAGTTGATGATAACAGAGAAGAACATCGGATGATGATTTTCGGCAACGATAGCCAACGCGTCCAAGAGCGGTTAATCGTCGAAAAGGACACAAAACAGGACGGGATTCTGGCACAGAAGGTCCACGCCGATTCCTATACTGTCACGTTGTACGTACTGCTGAAGGACTACGGACTCACGCCGGTCTTTCGCATCAAGCCGCGCATCCGCTTCCATCGCTCTAACTACGATAACCTCTCTTCAAGCGCACCCATCCGGTATAGCCTTGACGACATCATTCATTTTGCTGAATTAAAACGTGGCATTGATTTGACGGAAAAGATTGATGATGTCAAGCTCGCCGAAATCCTCGGCGACGCACCTGCACTCAAGAACATAACAGAGGATGCAGCGTTGCACCTGGTTTCACAGCGCGACGTATCCCTCTGCAACCCGCCTTTTAAAACCAAAACTAAAGTTTTTGGAAAAAATGAAGATCAAGGTGTGGAAGAAGGTGGAATTCGGATCGGAACGTTCCTTGATGCGCTCAATCAACCGAAACAGACCGAGCAAATTTTCAAACGTTTTGCGCAGGGAAAAGAGTTTGCGCGTGATTTACGCGAAGCTTTAGCGCCCTATGAAGATTTTGAATTTCAATTTGGGCTTTATTCACGATACGAACGACGAGATTGCGTCTTGGCAAATGGGGATGCCGAAACCAGTGGGAACTACCGGGCAACGTTCGACCCTTGGACAGCATTAGGGTATATCCGAACTGCCGGCGAGGCACAGCAGTTCCAAATTTTAATGCATGAACGCGGTACCCGATGGGAACACAAAGTTATGTTGGAGCAGCTTGACACACCAACCCTGGAATCCCTTGCCACAGAAATCCCTAAGCTCCGCCGTCAGTATCTGATCGGACGAATTTTGTCGAAAAGCCAGACAGCATTGACACGCCTGGCTGAACTTCGTCAATCCCAGCTGAATCTCACAACCGATTTACACACAGGATATACGCTCCAGATAGAAATGCCAGTTGCTAAAAAGCGATTCTCTGTCATAGAGCATCGCCGGAAATTGCGTCAGATATTTAATGGCGGCGGTGCGTATTGCCTCCATCCACTGAGTGGCGAGTTTATCGAGAGGCATCATAACATGGCGAAGGGCATCCGAGATGGAATTGTCTGGACGTTAGATTCTGTTGATTTGTTCACAGGACAACTCCCTTTAGAGGAGGAAGATGACGGGTTTCGTATCATCAAAACGCCACATCAAAACAAGTTCGTCGTCCGTTCCGCCGCTGAGCTTCGTGAACGCCTCCCTAAAAATGGATTTGAGAAGTGTTGGAATGAGGCAGTTGATGTGGGCGGTTATGCTATCCTCAGCCGAATGAGTGGCAGGGTCTATCTCGTGAGTTACGGACGAAGGAATACCGGCAGCATCCATGAAGGCAACACTACTAAAGAGGACGTTGCACACTATCTCGCAATTGAATACTTAGGGATGGAACCTGACCGTGTGGGAACTTCGCGTTTCGGGATGCCGTCCCAGGTACAACAAAGTTTCTTTGAAAGAATTTTCAGCCGGCAACCGCTCCCACCCATCTTTAGCCAGTTGATGCAAACCGAGGCTCAGGTCATCGCAGAAATGAAAATCCTCGCTCGGCACTGTAAAGAAAAACTGGAGATTCCATAAATATTGATGTGAGTTCCGTTTGCAACGACAAATATTGGTTTTCTAATACTTACTCACAGCAGTGCAGACAGCGTTACTTTTCTAACCTCCTATTTTAGGGACTATGAAGTTCAGGTTTGTTTGGATTTTTCAAATTTTAATTTCCATATTAACTTGGAGTGTGCTACAATAATTCCGTTGTATTGGTTCTATTAACACAAGGGTTCGGATGTATCATACTGGTTTTGATTCGTGCGGAATTTCTACAAATCGAGTAGGGCGCCCTGGCAAAATGTGAACGCACAGTGAATTTATACTCTTGCAATTTTAATTTCTGCCCTGATTTGGGTAGTATACAATCACCTTGGAGGTCTTGAACACAAAACTCCGCTGGTGCAAGGATACTTATTAGGTTCCCAGTCAACAGGCCGTAACCGAATTTTGGTGTTAGGAATATGGGACTAAAGGATGGTTAAAACATGATACAAAGCCTTGGAGTTAAAGGATTAAATGGCCAATTTGATTATCTCTTCTCTGATGATAAGGAGTTCAAACAGGATTTTTTGAA
Organism: uncultured bacterium; assembly: GCA_964523645.1. Lineage (GTDB taxonomy): Bacteria > Poribacteria > WGA-4E > WGA-4E > WGA-3G > WGA-3G. Next base: position 27,594 of record CAZGAW010000061.1, read on the forward strand.
TCTTTTAAAAGCAGAGTCGGAGTCTGATCTGAACATTTTCCCCGGGTTCTGTTCAGATTTGAACATTTTTACCGGATTAAACGGTTGTGGTAAAACAACTCTTTTAAAATTGATGTGGTACTTGATTAGTGGAAATATTCACCGGATTTACCCTGAGATTCCATTTGAGACCATTCTAATTAAAACCCAACAGTTTTCTTTCTCCCTAGTTCCATTTAGAGCACGTGCCCGAAATGCTAGAAGAGCAAGGCGGAAAATTCGCGTTGATTGGAAACGTGGAAAGGATATAGAAACGTATGAGGAAAACACCCGGGGGTTTCACGACAATAGCAGAATCCATTCTCTTGGTAAGAAAATAGCATCTTTGGGGCAAGACAGTTTATTCTTTCCGACATTTCGGAGAATTGAAGGAGGATTTTCTATTGATTCCAGAAATACTGTACATACGGAGGAGGCCGCAGTAGTAAGATTGCTAAGTTCGACGACAGAGATGCTTCAAACTGCGATGTTACGACTCTCAGAAGATTTATCCACCAATAGGCATAAATTCATAACTGCAGTTTCAATGAAGGATCTAGAAAAATTGCTACCTCTAAAAAAAATTGAGATTGCTGACAAGGTAAATGAACTTTATGCAGAATTATCCCGTCGAATTGGCAAAGAAGTCCCTCCATCAAATACTTTTCAACCTAGCGGCCAACATGCCATTTCCACGTTAGAGCAGATTCAGGAAGAACTCCTTGAGGCTGCTAAAGAACGTGAAAAGTTGGAAAATAGAGTAACAGTGTTAGATGAAGCTGTGCAGATTATTTTCAAGCGAGAGATTCAGATAACTGAAGGAATTATCCTAGGGGAAAAAAGGGAAAGTGGTCGTAAAAAGACTGCTATACATGCTGATAAACTCTCTTCTGGCGAAAAGCAGATGCTAGGTTTTTTGTGCTATAATGCCTTTAGCGACAACACGGCTATTTTTATTGATGAGCCGGAGTTAAGTTTGCACCAAGATTGGCAGGAGATTCTATTACCACTTCTGCTAAAACAGGAAACGGGGAATCAGTTTTTCATTGCAACACATTCGGAGCTTATCTACGATCAGTTTCCTGATAAGGAATTCATATTAAACTTGGAGGGAAATTAATGCGGCAGTCGAGATCCGAAGAACTCCGTAATCAACTTGGTTTACCAGCACTATCGCACAACACAAAAACACGGCTAAACAAACTTATGAGTCGGATACGGCACTCAGCACAAAAACGCATGGTTATTGTTGAAGGAAAGACTGATAAACGTATCTATTGGTGGGTGCGCGACCGTTTTGGCACTGGCAACGCGCGTGTATTTGATGCACGTGGGATAGATGAATTGCTAAAGATTTATGATCAAAAGAGCACACTATTCAATGATCGCGGTGTAGCAGTGGCTTTTATGGCGGATCGAGATCTTGAGCGTCTGTTTTGTACGAACCCTCGGCCTGGAGATATTGTCTGGACAGAAGGGTACTGCATCGAGAATGACTTATACGAAGGATATGTAAAGGATCATCTCGAAAACTTACTTGAAACATCCGAAGCCAATAAACTTAGGAAGATGCGAGATGCAGTTGTTGAATGGTTTGCCTTTGAAGTTGAAGAATTTAGAGCGGGTAGAGAACACAAAACTGGAAAGGATTTGGATGAAGATGAACTTGTTCTCCCTGGACACACTCGGATGAACGCAACTTTCCTCGAAGATCGTGGGTTTGTCACACCGGATCGAGGCGTAGTTGATGAACTCAAAAAAGTATATAACCTGAGAGTTGCTGGAAAACTTCTTTTTCAAATGCTCGCCCGTTTTTTGGACGATTCTGATCGGGTCAGAAAGTACCCTGGAAGTCAAACCTATAAACTTGCCCAGATGTACGAGTTGGCGGGTAAAAATACTTCTAACTCGAAAACGCAAAGGCTGATAATCGAGATTGAGCAAAAACTTGGTGAAGGAGAAGAAGCAATTGCTGCGAAAAAGTTAGGATCAGGAGAGCGAAAAACAGCCAAACGAAAGTCCGCTCCTTCAGATAATTCCTATGCAACAAATCCAATTCAAAGTGGAGCAACCGATGAGCGGAAGCCAAAATCAACTCGGCGAAGGCGGCGAAGGCGAAAACGAGGTTCTACTTCTTCGGGCCATACATCTCCTTAGTATGTTTCCACTAACTCTGTTAATTCAGGCAGATGTTCTAAAAATGGTAGTGGTTTTGCAAGATTTAGCGTGTCCCTTCCCTGGTTCCAATCTATAGGCAAATGAGTTGGTGAAGGAAATAGAGAAATCATCTAAGGCATCGTGTAAATGTTTATGCCTTCGTTTATTTTTATTTGTAAATTTTTCAAGTCTCAATCGAAAAAGGGACCAATGCAACATGTTGAATCGCAAAAAAGTTCTTATCACAGGAGCCGCCGGCTATATCGCCGGACGGATGCTCCCCGAATTTCGTCAACGTTACGAACTCGTGCTGCTGGACGTGAAAACCACGAATCGGCAAGCGGAAGAGGTCGAAGGCGTTCAGATTGCTGAACTTACCGACCCTGACCGGGACGTATACCGACACCATTTTGAAGGCGTTGATGCAGTCGTCCATTGTGCCTTCAAGGGGGGCAGCTTTGAGAATGAACTTGCCAACGTCCAGATGGCGTATAATCTTTATCAAACCTGTGTTGAAACCGATGTCCGACGGGTTGTTGTCTGTAGTTCCAACCACGCCGCCGATTATTACGAACGGCTCATCTGGGCAGATAAATGGGATGTGGTAACACCCGAAATGCGTCCGCTCTCCGATAACTTCTACGGCTGGGCAAAAGAGGCGTATGAGCATCTCGGGTTTGTCTTTGCCACGGGACATGTTGACGGTAAAAAATTACAAAACGTGCAGTTGCGTATCGGGGGACCGCGCGAAACGGATATGGCGAATTCTTCAGCAGACGATTTGAAAGCGATGCACAGGGGACTCGGCGCGTATTTGAGTGTTCGGGATCAAGTCCAACTCTTCGTCAAGAGCATTGAAACGGAGAATATAGAGGACGAAAACGGGGTCCCGTTCCAAATTTTTTACGGTATCAGCGACAACTCGCATAAATTCTGGAGTATCGCCAATGCCCGAAAAGTGATAGGCTATGCACCAGAAGACGACAGCCAACTCCGTTTTGCTGATCG
>CAZGAW010000062.1:0-335 GCA_964523645.1 uncultured bacterium
GTTGTAGGATGTCCGCTGCGCCTTGTGCGATGTATTCCTTAAAGACGTATTTATTATAAATTGTCTCACCGATAGCAATCGGGATCGTCGTTTTCTCGCGCAGCGTCACATGGCTCTCCACATCATCTGCCTCAATGGGTTCTTCAAACCAAAAGAGATCCGCTTCTTCAACACGACATGCGAGTTGAATCGCTTCGCGGGCGTTCCACTTCATATTGGCATCAATCATAAGGTATGGATCCTGACCGATTGCCTTTCTGACAGCGAAAATTCGTGCCACGTCTTCGTGAAGACTGTCGCGCCCTACCTTAATTTTGATACCTTTGTAACCTTGC